>NZ_BTPT01000037.1:0-192958 GCF_054408565.1 Vallitalea sediminicola | reverse complement strand
AGGCAAGACCTGTTTATTTAAGCAGAGATGATTCTATAGAAGCACACTTTACAACTTGCTTTATGGCTCTTGCAATATATAGATTAATAGAAAAGAAACTAGATAATAAATATACATGTAATGAAATAGTATCTGGACTAAAAGAAATGAACTTTTACAATGTACCTGGTGAAGGCTACATTCCTACTTATACTAGAACTGATTTCACAGATGATTTACATGAAAAGTTTGGCTTTAGAACTGACTATCAGATAGTTTCTTTAAAAGAAATGAAAAAAATTTTAAAAGAGACTAAAAAATAAAAAGGTACGCACTTTTTACACCATAACAAAAACCTTGTATCCCTCTATTTATAAAGGCTTACAAGGTTTTATTTTCTTTTAAGTGTCAAACTCAGGATTATATTACACATTATGTCTTTTTACAATATATTATCCCTTTATGTTATATGGAGTTAAAATAATTGCTTTTTTGTTTCATAAGCTTAAAAATCAGGACTTTCTCATACAAATTTTCTTAATTTTTGTATACATTTCAAATTTAATACAAAAAATAAGTCGGATAAATTGATTATCCGACAGGTAATTATTTATTAGATGCTTTTTGTTTAATAATTTGCCCGCAGTATGGACAAAAAGTAATGCTTTGATTAAAATCACTTAAGTTGCTTGCACAATATGGACAATATTCTATATGCGCAGATATTTCATCTTTTCCAACAAAATGTATTATATCTTCTTCTTCGCCAATTCTATTAAGACTATCTTTTAAAGTAAACATGGATAATGGAGTGTGTATAATTCCATCAACACTATCTTCAATCTTATCATGCCTAATTGAATTGCTAGATGATAATAAACATTTACTATCTGGTACACTGGATTTAATGTCTTTGATTAATTTATCTCCACGAGTTTTCCTCATAATATAATTAACTATTACAATATTAGGTTCAAACTGTTCTGCTTCGTATATTGCATCAAATTCATCTGCAAGTTCAACATCATAACCTAGATTGTTTAACATATCTTTCATTATTAAACTTTCAAATCTAGAATCATTTACAAGTAGTGCCCTTTTTTTCACATCAATCAGCTCCTGTTTGATTTAAAAATGTACCAATAAAACATTTACTCAACTTTCCCACCTTTAATTTAATGCAGGTAAATTAAGGGTTATAGGTTTGGTTCACAGAATAAAAAGATAGAGAAACATCTATATTTTTATTCTGCAAATCCTTTTAATTAGCTTACCTGCATAGAATATTAAAGTAGGAAAGTTGAGTTATTTATATAAGCGTTACTACTTATCATAGTAATTCTATCATTAATACTCACATACTTATAGTATATCACATAGAGCTTATTTTTATTATAAAAAATACAGCAGTCAAAAAATTTTTATTTCAATTAAAACAAATTTTTACTAAGTGAACTTATAGCTTTCTCGA
Source organism: Vallitalea sediminicola (assembly GCF_054408565.1). NCBI lineage: Bacteria > Bacillati > Bacillota > Clostridia > Lachnospirales > Vallitaleaceae > Vallitalea > Vallitalea sediminicola. The sequence continues at coordinate 191,508 of NZ_BTPT01000037.1, read as the reverse complement.
TATTATTAACATCTATTCCTTTGTATGATAAAATTATAATGGGATTTTTTTGAATTTTTTTTACTATTGTATATTCAGATATACAAGAAATCAATATCTCGTTATCTAATGCTTTTTCTATTATATCTTTTTCTTCAAGATCGGTTGTTACATTTATCAACATATGTAATCCTGAATCCATCCCACCAATCTCAACTTTATTACCCATATATTTTTTTATTGCCTGAATTAATATTTGGTTTTTTTTAGTATAGTTTTTTTTAAGTCTTCTTATATGCTTCTCGAACATACCTTCTTTCATGAAAAGAGCTAAGGCTAACTGTTCTGTCTTAGAAGTTGTTTGAGTGTACCTATTTTTACTCTCATCATATAAATTTAATAACTTACCTGGTAAAATCATATAACTAATTCTTATGGAAGGAACAAGTACTGTAGAAAACGAACCTAAATATATAACGTTTCCATCTTTATCAAAACTTTGCATTGATGGTATCGGCTTCCCATAGTATCTTAACTCGCTATTATAATCATCTTCTATAATATAACCATTATTCTCACTTGCCCATTTTAATAATTTTATTCTTTGGTCAACAGACATAACCGATCCTGTAGGAAATTGATGTGATGGACTGACATAACATAATTTTGAATTAGATTTCCTAAGCACTTTTAGATCTATACCATCTTCATTTATAGGTATAGGTATTATATTAAAACTATTATGCATAAATATATTTTTAGCTCTATTAAAACCAGGATCTTCAAAAGCACATTTATAGATACTGATTTTTTTCATTAATGTACTAAGTATATTCAGTAAATATTGAACACCTCCACCGATGATGACTCTGCTGGCATCTGCTGTTACACCTCTTGACCTTCTCACATATCTAACAATTTCTTGTCTTAATTCCATTTCACCTTGCACATCTGTTGCCTTATATAATTTTTGGTAATCATAACCAAGAACACGATTCATATATCTTCTCCATAGATTAAAATCGAAGTTCATTTCTTCAACATATTCATTTTTAAAATCATATTTAACCAGCTTTTTGATTTTTTGCTCTGCAACATATTCTGATTCATTTTTTTTACTAGTGACAAAAGTTTTATCAAAAGAACTTGCATAATATCCTTTTTGTGGGAGACTATACAAATATCCTTCGACAAGTAACTGTTGATAAGCGTTTTCAATAGTTGTTTTGCTTATATCAAGACTTTTTGACAATTGTCTTATTGAAGGTAATTTTTCATTTTGAGCGATACTTTCACCTAGTATCTCATCTCTTATGTATTCATATAGCTGAACATATAATGGTCTGTCTAAAGTCATATCAAGATTTGGTACCAAATCAATCATATTTTCACCCTTTCCGCAAACTGTCCCTTTTGTTTTTATAAAAACTGTCACTTTTAAAATACACACTTATATTATATAGTATATATAAATTTTGAAAAAAGGCAAGGTGACATTGATGAAAAATACTTATTTTAAATCTAGTGATATTAGAAAAATTACTTATACCGGATTGATGACTGCCCTTATATTACTTGCAACTTTATCTCTAAAAATTCCAGTACCTTTTACAAATGGTTATATTCATCTTGGCGATAGTATGATTTTTATTGGGGCTATTTTATTAGGATGGAAATACGGTGCATTCGCTGCTGGTGTAGGTTCAGCACTTGCCGATGTTATAGGCGGATACGCACATTGGGCTATACCTACTTTAATTATAAAAGCTTTGATGGGAGCCATCGTAGGAATATGTGCAAGCGAAGAATACAGAAAGAAAATGTACATTTATTTAAGTATCGTTTTCGCTGGTGGATTTGCCATATTCAACGTCATACTTAGATCCGTTCTTTCAAGTAAAATATCACTAGAAACTAATGATTTAACTAATAATCTATTAACCGAACTAGAGTTAAATTCTATTGATGAATTGATTAGTCTAACCAATAGAGTTGAAACACAACTTCTTATTATAACTTTATTGATACCATTAATTATTTTAGTTCTATCTCTTTTGGTAGCTAAATTAAATAATATAAAATTCAAACCTGCGTATACCTTCGGTTTTGTTATAGCTGGAACTTTCATGGTTTTTGGTTATTATATTGCATCTTACATAATGACTGGCAATTATATTGTTCCTATATTCTCAATACCTTGGAACATGATACAATTCATAATGGGTCTGATTATTGCAAACCTAATAGTAGCTGGATTAAATAAAAGTAGATTGTCAATTCCATTGAAATAAAAAGAACTGGTGCTTGTTATTATAGCACCAGTTCTTTTTTATTCTCTAAAAAAGTTTCCTTGATTATATGTAAGTTAATATTATCCTCTAAACCCGTATATGATTACTAATACATGAAATAACATCAAAATCAGATTTATTCCAATGCCTATATGTGCGAATGTTTTAAATGTCTCTTTTGAAAGTTCACCAATAAATCCATATACAATCCCAACTATACATGCAATAACTCCTATTATCTCCAAAAGGCCTATTGCTAAAGTGGTACTATCCACACCTCTGTCTGTAAAAGCAGAAATACCAACAGCACTTAGAAATAATATCAACGAAGTAATTCCTAATATAAAAGATACTATCCCATATCCAGATTGTTTTTTATTATTTAATCTTAATGTAATCTTCTTATCTTCCATATTCTCCCTATCCCTTTATTAATTAGAACACCTTAATTATATAAAAAAATCTACTTTTTTTCTCTTAAATATCTTATGCCATAATAGATATAATAGCATATTCTAAAAATTATATACCCAATGAAACCACCAATAGTATTGAGTATAATATCATCCACATCAAAACTTCCAACTGCATAATGATATTGCAGTACTTCCACTGCCGAACTTACAAACCCACTAATTAATACCACTAATATAAAAAATCTTGTTCTCCTGAATAATATGGGAATAAAAAATCCCAAAGGCATAAATGCAAGTATATTACCAAAAATATTAATCATAATGGTATTAGTCCCACTATATTTTATATAGTTTTTAATTGTCTTGAATGGTTCTAAGTTATAACCTTTCACTCCAGTGATTCTTCCATATCTAGCATCTAAAAATAATACATTGATCAGTATTATTAAATATATAATAAAAAGAATAAAACTAATTATTCTGAACATTTTTTTAAATTCATTTGAATGAATAGTACTCATTATAACCCCCTATTATATGCTAAATTTATTTGTCATTCAAAATTTATTATACCACATACACTATCGTTAAACTAGGTTATTTTACCTTTATTTAGCTACTTTTATGATATGTCAATATAAATTATACATAAAAAATATTTAATATTAATTTCTTAGTTCTTTTTTCCCAATCCTACATTTAATTTCTACAACTATCAATGTACCAATGGGGATTATTAATTGCATCAAAATTGCCATGTAGTTATAATAATATATGTGGGATTCTAATTCCATAATGCTTGATACCGTTGTAATAGATATAACAAGAGTTATAATACTTAGGGGAGTAACAATTAACTTATAATTCTTCATCTTAAACATAACTGCAACCCCTTTACATCCAGCCAACAAATAAATACCTATTTTAATAAATCCACTCATTATGAAAATAATAGCAATTATGGCTTCGATCCGTTGCAGTATATTACCAATATTTATCCTACTCACTGCTGAATATATTGGAAAATAGCTACTAGAATAAGCAAACTGACCTAGACATAGATAAGCACTAACGTGAGTACAAAACAAAACCAATCCTCCTAATAACAACCCGATGATGAATACTTTATATATGCTTTTTGATTTACTGATACTCTTCGTACTTAATATAAACATGAACGTAAATATCTCAGCCAAAGGAAATGTTATAATTTCCAAAGCTCCCTTTGCTATTGGTTTAATACCATCAGCAAAAACTGGAGTCAAATTAAATACTTCAACCATAGTTAGCATAAGAGGAATAGTTAATAATATTACTGGATAGATAATTCTCACAAAAAATTCTGACCATCTACCTAGTACTTCTAATCCGCATTTTATACCAAATATAACTAACAATATAACTCCAAAAGCTATTATTGATTTTGGAGTATTGATTAGTCCTACTATATTTGTAAATAAACTGAATGTACTCAACACCAAAGCTCCCACATAAAAACAATATAGAACATATAATATGTTTATAACATTTCCAATAATCTTGCCAAAAACTATAATAAAAATTTCATATAAGTTCTTACCAGGATATCTAACAAGAATTCTACAATATATTAATACTATTAAACATGCAATTGCTATAGCCATCAATATCGAAATCCATATATCAGAATTAGCATCTGTAATAGGACTTATAACAAATGACTCTGATAACATTAATAAAATAATCATACTTATACCTTGACGATTGGATATTACTTCTTTCATTGGCAATCACCGTTTCTATAATCATTATCTGTTTTTTGAAAATCTTAATTTAATTTCTATAATACTAAATATTACTAAAGGTACCATAATCTGTATAATAAAAGCTACATATCTAAAATTCTTAATCTCTGTTATCATCTCCATCATACTTTTATATGTTGTAAGAGAAACTACTAATAAGAGTAAACTCACCGGAGTTACTATGAACTTATAATCTTTTAGGTTTAGTATACTAGTTAAACCATTGCAGCAAGCTAAAACACATGCACTAATTTTTATAAATCCCCCAATCATAAATGTAATCGCTATAATAATTTCAATCCTCTGCAAAATATCTCTTATATTAATTCTACTAACCGCTGAGTATATTGGAAAATAGCTACTTTCATAAGCAAAAGGTCCAATAGTAATAAAAGAAGCTATTGCAATAATACTAACTAGAAAGCCTCCTAACAACAAACCAAATATAAACGTTTTATATACATTTTTAGCACCTTTAAACATCTTGCTATTGAAAATCAAAGTAAAAATGACCAGTTCGGCAAATGGGAAAGTAATTACAGAAAATGTACCATCCAATACAGGTTCTATTCCATTTCCTAAAATAGGTTTCAAATTATTGACATCTACCATATTCAGCATTAATAATGTTACAATTATAATAACGGGATAAACTATTTTAGCAAAAAATTCTGACCATCGCCCCAATACTTCTATTCCTTCTTTAACACCATAAATGATAATTATCACTACTGCAAAAGACACCACACTAAGTGGTGTGAACTCTAACCCTACGACACCTATAAACATACTGAAATTAACCAATACCAAAGCACCTAAATAGAAAGCATAGAATATGAAAATGAAATTTATTATTGATCCAATGATTCTTCCAAAGACACTAATATTAATTTCATACAAATTTTCACCAGGAAATCTAGATAGTATTCTACTATACATAGATACAATTAAAACAGCTACAGCGAGTCCTAATAACATTGCAATCCATATATCCCTCTGAGCTTCTCTAGCTGAAGATAATACTAACGAACTACTAGACATAAATAAAATTATTAAACATATGCCTTGCTTATTAGACATCACCGTTTTATCCATATTCTCACCACTCTTACCGTTATCCTTTTTAACGCTAATATAAAGTTATATAATTTTCTCTATTATTATATTTAATCCTTTTGATAGTTGAGGTATTTCTACACCAATACTATATAAAAACATGAGTACAAAAGCAGCTGCAAAAAACAAAGTATATATTGTAAGTTCCTTTTTATTTTTATTTTTTTTGAGTGGCACTATCTCTGTAATTCCTATTATAGCAAAAATAATAACTACTACTAAGCCTTTTAAATACATAACCCACACCTGTTTCCATTAATTTTTAGCTATATTTTTCTTCCTATTTCTCTTTTTGGAAATCAACTTGCCCCGCATGTCCATATACCACCATGGTGCCCTAATATATGCATCTTTCATATTTATTGCATCTTCCATAGAATCAACATTCAACATATATGGTATGCCAAAACTTCTGATTGAGAATAGATGAAGACTTAAGAATATAACTCCAAAAATATAACCATATAATCCTAATACTGCAGCCAAAAACAAGAATATAATTCTAATAAAAATTGTTGAATTTGCCATCTTGGGAAGTAGGAAATTAGATATACCTGTTATACCTATGATTATTATCATAGGTTGGCTGACCAATCTAGCTTGTACTGCTGCTTCACCTACTACAAGAGCACCAACTATACTTATCGCTGAACCACTGTACTTAGATATTCTAATTCCTGATTCTCGTATTAATTCAAATACAATAATCATAATAAATGCTTCTAGAAAAGAAGGAAAAGGTATACCTTGTCTGGCTTCAAATATACTTAATATTAGCGGGGTAGGTATTAATTCTTGATGATAATTAGTAAGCGCAATATATATTGCTGGGACACTAGTAGTAAGGAAAAACGCCAAATATCTAAGCAATCTATTAAATGTTGCAAAATAATATTGTTCATAATAATCTTCATCCACTTGGAAATATTCTATAAAAACAAAAGGTGTAGTAACAACAGAAGGTGACCCATTACATATTATAGCTACTCTTCCTTCAAGTAATTTACCACATACGGTATCAGGTTTTTCTGTTGTAAATAATGTCTTGAATATGGACATTGGTTCATCTGTTATGAATTCTTCTATATATCCAGTATCCAATATACCATCTATATCTATTTTGTCTAATCTTCTTTCTACTTCTTCAACAATCTCGTCTTTTGCAACTTCATCTATATAGCAAATGCATACTTTTGTTTTAGTAATATTTCCTATTTCACGAAATTTAACTTTTAGATGTTTAGATACTATCCTTCTTCTAATCAAAGAAATATTAGTATATATAACTTCATTAAATCCCTCTCTTGGACCCTTGATAATAGTTTCTGATATTGGTTCAGTAATAGACCTTGAAGACCAATCAAGTGTATTTAATATAGCACCTTTAGCAAATCCATCAATAAACAACAAACTTTTCCCAATGTACAAATTTTCCACAAGAGATGTGAAATCATTTGATTTTTCTACTTCGTTGATGCTGACTATTTTATTAATGATATAGTCTAAGAATTCCACACTATTTTCATGTCTTTTTATATCTGCATTCATTATTGGCTTAAAGATATTATCAGACATCACCTCATCATTTACCATGCTTTTCACATAAATCAGGCAAAACTTTCTCTTGCTTCCTTCATTCTGAAATGGTCTATATACAATACTATCATCATCTTGAAATTCATTCTTGAACAAATCAATATTATAAGTTAAACTTTTATTCAAAACTCTATTCATATCAATACTCCTTAACTCTATAATTTTAGTATTTATCTATTTCTATTGACTGAGATGATAATGCTGATCTTTCGATTTTAACATTAATATCAGTTGAAACTACTAAAGTTTGGAAAATATTATCCCAATCTTCTTCAACTTCTTTCCATTTCTTATTTTTTTCCCTTTTAAATAAATCACCAAATCCGAATATATCTGAATTGAAATCATTTTGAACATGTGTTACTAATTCTAATATACCTTCTTCTATATCTTTCTCAGCATTTAGCTCTATATCAATTCTATCCTTTTCATTTAAAATATCTATTTGATTACTCAATTCATTAATAGCTACTTTACAGTTAACAGAAATATTAACTCCCAATTCCTCTCCCTTAACAACTGGCGTTACTTTTGTTTCATTAGATAATATCTCCAAAGAAATATGTCCAAGTTGTTCTTCAAAAAAATATTCTATAGATAATGGTTGATTCTTAATTTCATTGTCGATAAACAGATAATACAAAGTCTCTTCCTCAGATAATTTACCTACCATTTTTGATCCATTGAATACAGCAGTTCCACCTACTATATGTATCAAATTTCCATCCGCATGTTCTTTATCAATTCTAATTAAAGGAACAGCTGGTTCAAAACCTTTTTTAGTCAATTTATCTATTATATTCCATACTGTTGAAGATTCAAAAGTACCTATTTTCTTTTGGTTTTTTAATGTATCACTCAATCTCATACTTGCTACATCAGTAGCCTGATCTTTGAACATTTCCTCTGCATTGCAATTATCTGTTATTAAGACATGTACATCAGGTCTATATTCTGCATCTCTCATAGTATAATCTAATATCTCTGTTATACCTTCCTTTGCTAATTCTTCACTAATTATGAGTATCTTTGTATGAGCCAAATATACTTGTTTACCATTCTTTTCAATTATTTTCCTTATAGCCCTATAGAGCGTATCGCCTTCATCTTTTAGGACTCTGCTTTTTAACTGACCTTGTTCACTTTCAATACCGACTATTTCATATGTAACAAGGTATTGTGTTTCAGATAACTTATCTACTTCCTTAGCAGGAATAATATGTGAATCGACGCCAAGCCCTAAAACTATCTCTACCTCTTCTATTTCTCTATAATCCCAACAGCCAACTAATAGGATACATGTAATAATATATACTACTGCGAAATAAATTTTTTTCATTAATTTTATCCTCCTATTTGTTAAACTAAAATTCATAGACTTAATAAATATTATCCCATAATATGTTTTTATTATTCTTTTTTTACTGATAATGAAATTTAATCCATATAAAAAAAATACTTGAATACCAAGCAGTTTTTTTATTTGTTACATCAAAGCAAAAAAATTAATAAAATTTGTAACACCCATGTAGACAAGTACATATACTAAATTAGGACAACATATATTAGACTTAATTGCTAATCAATTACTCAGACAAGTAGAACTTGTCAGTAAAATCCTCCTCAGAATTATAAGTAAGGTACAGTTTATCTGTGCCTTACTTATTTATATACAGTTCAATAGCGCAATAATGATTTATGACATCATAATCCACTAATCTATAATTTTGATATTTAACCTCATATTCTATAATAACATCCTCACTGAATCTATAATCTCCCAAATCAATTTCTGTTCTAAAACCAGTCTCTTTTTCAACTTGAACTTCTTTTTCCGCTCTAAAATCACTAGTCTCTTCTATATCTTCGTCAAACCAAATAGTTGGCTTTTTTTCCACTACTGGTATAATACCTACATCATAGTGGATTAGATATTTTAGCGTACCTGTCAATCTTAATTTAGATGTGTTATTAAAATCATTTTCAATAAGTTTTTTATCATGTATACTTATATATAATATAATATTTTTAATTTCTACGATTTCATCTTCATAATTATCTATTTTAAGTTTATCCTCAAACTGTAAGAATCTGGATATTTTCGTATTTATTTCTTGTTCTTCCACATCTATCTTTACAGTTGAATATTTTTCTCCTACTCCACGAATATAAACTTTTATAACAAATTCTTCAATCCCCATAAAACTTGTATCAGGTGTATAAGACCAATAACCATTGGTTGTTAATTCTATTTTTCCATTCCCGGGTTCTTTTTCTAATATACAATTAATATCATCTCTTGATAAATTTTTTCCCACAATTCTACCATCAATTCTAGAACCTTGCCTCATCGATAAATTACTATTATATACTCTAACTTTTTTATCCAACTTATCACCTCTCATAGCACTTTATATATTATATGCTTATGAAGAATATAAGTTGTTGATATAAAAATAATTTAATATTAATCAATTAAGTGATTTCTAACATTCAATAGTATTGAACCAAAAATTATTGATATTATACCAATTGCTACTCCTGTTACAATGGATATAATTCCTAGAGATATACCAACTTTTCCTGCTCCACTTACTTTTTTGTATAATTTATCGCTATATTCAATCATTATAATTCTCCTTTCGAAAATACTATTCTTTGTAATTATAACACTTATATAATATATATTTCAATATTATATAAGTGAAATAAACATTAATTTCATCAATCATAGTAACCCTTTGTCCTAGATACACATATATTGTACTAAGTTAATTATTAGGTGGTGACTTTGTGCGCGATAAGAAAACATCATACATTCGGCTACTTCATGCCTCCCCAAAAGCTCCTGCAGTAGATATTTATGCAAATGGTGACAACATTTTAGCAGACGATCTATCATATGGAGAATTCACACCATATCTTCCAGTTATGCCTGGAACTTATACTATAGATATCTATCCTGCTGATGATTCAGATATACCTATCCTAACTAAAGAATTAGTACTCCCTGAAAAAACAATAGCTACAATAGCAGCTATTGGAGAATTACCAAATCTAGAATTATTCATAGTAGATGACCCACAAGAACCTTTACAACCAAATACTAGTAAATTGAGATTTATACATCTTTCCCCTGATGCTCCAGCTGTTGATGTAGTAGATCCAGATGGGTCAATACTATTTAAAGATGTAAGCTATAAAGATATAACTGACTATATGAGTATAACTCCTAACACCTATACAGTAGAATTAGTACCTACTGGCACAGACAAAGCGGTTCTCTATGTGCCTAACATCAGATTGCTTCCTGATGCTTTTTACTCATTATATGCGATAGGTCTAGTTGAGGGAGATCCATATCTACAATTGTTGATACCATTGGATGGAAACTCTTATATAGAGACATAAATCATAGTAATATATGAAACATTTCAGATATTGCTGTTGTTATCTAATGTTTCATTTCAATGTTTAATTACAAATGTCCAGTTCAAGTTGAACTGGGCTATTTTGTATATAATAATATTATATTATATTTTACTTAATAAATAACAAAACTCTCTTAGTAGAACAAACTAAAAAAGAGTAATTTATCAAAATCACTCTTTTTTTATACTCGATTTATATTATTTTATTAACAATAAAGTTTTCTTCTACTAACTCCCAATTCTGTGGAGCTTCTCTAGCTAAAACCCAATAGAAGAAGCCTCTTAATCCTAATTCTTTTACCAAATCAAATTTTGCTTGTAGACTCCTTGCATCTTCGAACCATACCTCATGTTCTTTTCCTTCTTCATCTATATATCTAAAAAATGGTGACTGGGATTTTTCGTCAAATTGAATCTGTCTATTATATTTTTTAGCTAATTGGGCTCCATCTTTGAATCCAATGGCTTTTGCAAATTTCCCACCTTCAACAAAAGGTAAAGTCCAATCATAACCATACAAAGGTATACCCATCATAATCTTTTCATTTGGAACATGAGACAAGGCATACTCAACTACTTTTCTGACTTCATTTATTGGCGCAACCGCTCTAGGTGGTCCCCCCGACCATCCCCATTCATACGTCATTATGAAAATAAAGTCTACGATTTTCCCTATTTCCCTGTAATCATGACCTTCATATAATATACCTACTTGGTCATCACCAATCTTAGGTGCTAAGGCAACTGATAGCGTATATCTTTCATCTTCTTCGTTCAATCGCTTTTTCGCTTTTTTTAAAAAATCAATATATGGCTTACGATTTTCTGCCCCAAGGTACTCAAAATCAAAATCAATACCTAGATAACCTTTTTCTTTCATTATAGCTATTGCTTCATCTAATAATTTATCTTGTGCTGCCTCATCATTAAGAATAGCCGTTGCATTTTCAATACTAAATCCACCATCGTCAATATTAGTTATTACCATCAGAGGGGCAACTCTTTTACTATAAGCAGCATTAATTACAGGTTCATCACCTATTAATGGGTTTAATGACCCGTCAGCATTAACAGTATAACTGAATATATTAACATATGTTAAATTATCTCCTACCTCTTCTACATTTGAAGCTGAATCAGGACCAGTTATCTCTAAGTCAACATAAGCTGCCACTTCTACAATAGTTTTTGGACTGCTAGGTATAAATATTCTTGTACCAACTTGTAAATCCATTGGGTTTAGATAATCATTTGCTCTTTCAATCATATACACCGGTACATTGAATTTCTTACTGATAGAATATAAACTATCACCTGGTCTAACTGTATAAAAATTTCCCATTGTAGGAATCAATATTGTTTGACCAATTACAAGATTGGCTGGATTATCTAACTGATTTATTTCAATTATATCACTAACAGGTATATTATATGTCCTTGCAATAGTAAAAAGTGATTCTCCCGGACTCACTACATGTATTTGCATATAATCTTTCCTTTTTTCCTCTTATTAAATTATATTCAATACACACATAATAGTTAATCATTTTAATTATTTTGTAAAGATATATGGTCACCCTTAGACATATCTACCCTATAGCCTGCTGCACTTATTCTATTTTCAATACAATTTCTACACTGAGCCGCTTCATCACCTGTACATATTTTGCCATCGTATAAGGCATATTTCTCTCTTACACTAGTAGGTGATAGATTAGGCATAACTACATTGGCACCTGATTTCAACCCTTGTTCTCTTCCTTTATTATTAATAGAACCAAGTGCAGTTGTTGCTGGTAATAGAACTTTTGGAAGTAAAAGCCTTATTAATGAAAGAAGTATGCATGTTTTTTCAGCTGTTCCTCCCTTTTCATCAGCAAGAGGTGTATCTGATTGAGGAATGAATGGTCCAATCCCTACCATATGAGGTTGTAACTCTTTTAAAAAAGTAAGGTCTTTAACAAAATCTTCGTTGGTCTGATTAGGTAATCCAATCATGAAACCTGCTCCAATTTGGTATCCTATATCTTTTAGATCATGTAAACATCTAATTCTATTATCATAACTCATATTGGGATGTAAACTATCATAAAGCTCTCTAGAATTGGTTTCATGTCTTAAAAGATATCTATCTGCTCCTGCGTCAAAATATTTCTTATAGGATTCATAGTTTTTTTCTCCAATGGATAATGTAACTGCAACGTCCTCAAAAGATGATTTTATTGAGGAAACTATATCTACGATTTTATCGTCTGTATAGTAAGCATCTTCTCCTCCTTGAAGAACATAAGTCCTATATCCTAATCTATATCCTTCTTTACAACAATCTAGTATTTCTTCTCTACTTAGTCTGTACCTACTCACATTTTTATTATTTCTTCTAATACCACAGTATCTGCAATTGTTTTTGCAGTAATTAGTGAATTCTATTAAACCTCTCATATATACTTTATCACTATAGATATGTAATCTCGTTTCATTAGCTTTCATATGTAAGTACTTCTTAGATCCTTCATTCATATTATTAAGTAATAGTAATAATTCATCAGAAGATAAATTATTACTATCATATAGTTTATCAATTAATCTTTTCATGACAATCTCCTTTAGGCTAGAAATTAAGTAAGTCTTTAACTACCTCTGAAGCTATGATCAATCCAACAACTGAGGGAACAAATGAAATACTCCCTGGCGTTTGTCTTTTCATTTTTGTTGATTCATTCTGCTCACTATCAGTTATATCAACATCTATTATAGGTTTTAACGGCTTTTCTTTTGAGTAAACTACCTTAAGGCTGTCAATATCCCTATTTCTTAATTCTTTCCTCATAACCTTCGCTAGTGGACATACTGAAGTTTCATATATATCAGCAACTTCAAACATAGTAGGATTAAGCTTATTTCCTGCTCCCATACTGCTGATAACCGGTATGTTTCTTTTTTTACATCTTTCAATTAAATCAATCTTTGATGATACCATATCAATAGCATCTACAACATAAGAATAATCATCTGACAATAACCTGTCTGCGCTATGAGAATTATATAGTTCTCTATAAGTAATAACTTTTGCTTCATTATTAATAGATAAAATTCTATCCTTCATTGCATCTACTTTAGCTTGTCCCACAGTATTAATAGTTGCGTGTAATTGTCTATTTATATTGGAAATACATATATCATCATCATCAATTAAAACAATTTCTCCTACTCCACTTCTTGCTAATCCCTCAATAACATATGTGCCTACTCCACCAACACCAAAAACAGCTACTTTACTGTCTTTTAACTTTTGTAAACCATCCTTGCCAATTAACATTTCTGTTCTTGAAAATGCATGTGACATTTTAACACCTCTAGTCTAAGTAGTCTTTATCAATATATCTATCTTGCTATCGTAATTTTAACTTAAATATATGTAAAAATCAATTAATATATTTATCCACTCTTCATGCTATAACCTTTATCCATATAGACATAATCTAATATATCCCAATAGTTTTTATCTGATAGATAAAGATCTTCAAAATTATATTTACAATTTATTCCGGTTTTTTCTATATCAGTAACTAAATCTTCATAGGAGAAATAAAAAGTCTTTTCACATACTTTATATTTGGCATAATCACTTATATCTATAGCATAATTATCACATAACCAATCAATTATTTTAAAGAATAAACTCTTTACTAATGTCTCTCTAGTTTTTATTAAACTATATATTATGTTGATATTATCGTCCTTAATCATATATTTTAGATATTTAGGTTTCAGATCACGAATGTCTTCTGTTTTAAAGAATAGTTTTATTTCGAATAATTCTGTTTCTAGTAGAGCAACTATAGGTTTAACATCCAAATATTTATCTGTACATAAAGTTACCTTGCCCATTATTTCACCCTTCCTCAAATATAATAATCCCCTGTTTTTTTCTACTTAAGTAATTGGCTGTATATATTAATTATATCATATATAATCTCAAAAAAATTGAAATATAATGTTACTTTTTGATGCTCATCAATTATTTTTTTAAAGTACTTATTTCCACACTGCTATACGACATAAACCGTAAATAAATTATTAATTTTTCATTAACTTATTTAATAATTCATATTGTGTCGAATGGTGTTTTATACATCATATGGTATATTTAGTAAATATAGCAACAATATATAGTGGTTAAAATTGTTAATTTCATTTAACAATTTATTTTCAATAAAAATAGTCTGATTTATTATGTATAGTAATATTATTTAAAAAGTGCTATACTTTTTTATGATTAGTCTTAAGGGAAAATAAAGGGATAAATGACTAAATTTAACATATCATGTTATTTATCTGGTTTATTATTTAGGTTTTTCTTTCAAGAGTAAAGATTGCCATACCATTATTTAACTAATGAACTATATGTTTCTGAGTGAAATATGTTTTTTACTGATGAATAAAAAACAAAATTAATAGGGTTATATATGCTCAGAAACAACCAACAAACATAATTGGAAAGGAGGAGTATAATGAGTGATATTATTGAAATCAAAAACCTAAGAAAAGTATATAGAATGGGAACTGAACGTGTTGTCGCCCTTGACAATATTAGCCTCAATATTAAAAAAGGCGAATGCTGTTGTATATTAGGAACTTCAGGTTCTGGAAAATCTACTCTGCTTAATATGATTGCTGGTCTTGAAAAACCCTCAAAAGGTCAAATCAAGATAAAAGGGAATCGCATTGAAAAGATGAATGAAAAACAAGTAACCCAGTTCCGTCAAAAAAATGTAGGTTTTGTTTTTCAATCTTACAATTTATTACCTAATCTAACAGCCCTTGAAAATGTAGCTATGCCCCTAATATTTGGTGGTTTATCTAAGAAGAAAAGGGAAAAAGAAGCAAAGCGTATGCTAACAGCTGTAGGTCTAGGTGATAGACTTCATCATAAACCTTCACAAATGAGTGGAGGTCAACAACAGAGAGTAAGTATCGCAAGAGCCTTTGTAGGAACACCAGAGATTGTATTTGCAGATGAACCTACAGGAAATCTAGATACCAAGACCACTATGGAAGTCATGGAACTAATTACGAATATTGCTAAGGAAAATGACCAAACACTTATAATCGTAACCCATGATATAGAAACATCCGTATATGCAAACCGTGTTATTCATGTACGTGACGGACTTATAGAATCAATAAATAGTGTAGATAAAAACGAAATAGAAAGTAAACAGGAGGCTTAATAAAAAAATGAAGAAATTTTTAGTATATATGTGTGCGCTTGTGATTAGCTTGAATGTGATGGGGGTTGATGTTTCTGCAGAAACTGTAGATAAAAAAGATATCTCTATAGCTTCTTATACAGTAACCAAAGACACTATAAGTGAAGGAACTGAATTTACTCTAACTGTTAATTTAAGCAGAAAAGCTTCTGCTGCAAATAAAGACATAGATGTTAGTATTAATCCAGGTAGCTTTATTGTTAAAGATAAAGGACTACTTGTCAACTTAGGTACTAGCAATACTCTTACTATTCCTATGAAGTGCTCTGGAACTAACAATACTATAACTTTAACTTGTAGCTATACAGGCGCTGATGGTAAAATCTATGAATCAGTAAATCCAATCACTATTGACATGGTAAAATACAGCGACAGCGGTTCATCATCACCAACAGACACTAGCAAATACACTCCAGAATTAGTAATAGAAAATCAAAAAATTCCTACTGCTAATGCTGGTTCAGATATTAACTTAGCTTTAAAACTAAAGAATGCTGGTACATACACAGCTAAAAATATCACAGTTGAACTTGTACCACCAACTGATAAAGATTTTAGTTATGAAACAAATACAATTAGTTTAATTGATAAAATACAGCAATTAAAGAAAACTGACACTGCTGAATTAAACTATTCATTCTTAGTTAAAGATTCAACACCTGCTAAGACATATAGCTGTCAATTAAAATATACATACTTCAACTTATATGGTGACAAAGTAGATAAAACACAAGACATATATATAAAAGTAAGAAAAGGTTTCCCTTCTGTTGATTTAAGATTATCAGAAGTAACTAATGATCCTGAGATAATAAAAGCTGGACAAAAAGTTAACCTTAGCTTCTTAGTTAACAATAACAATGGTCTATCTACTGTTAGTTCAATAGATGTTAAATTAGAAGATTTAGATAAAGGATTTACAATAGTTGATGGTGTTAATAGTCGTAGAATCACTAATTTACGTCCTGACGTAAAAGGAGAAAAAATTAGTTTCGACCTTTTCGCATCATCTACCTTAAAAAAAGGTAGTTATCCAATAACAGTTAATCTTAAATATAAAGACAGCTCTAATGCTGAAAAAGAAATTAAAAAAGAAGTTTATTTAATGGTAGACAGTGGAAATACTGATATTGCTATTAGAAATATTAAAGCTCCAACAGGTCAAATAAATGCTAGCCAACCATTTAACTTATCTTTTGATATTGTTAATACTGGTGAAGTAAAAGCTGAAGACCTTATTGTTACAGTAAAAGGTGATGAAGAAATCGTACCAATGTCACAGAACATACAAGTAATCAATGAAATGGAAGTCGGAGCAACTAAGCAACTAACATACAAATTCCAACCAACTGAAGAAGCAACTACTAAAACTCATTTACTTAACATTGAAATAAAAGGTAAAGATGAAACTGCATTTACAACTATCAATCAATATGTTGGTGTCTATGTAAAAGCTAAGAAAGAAAACAAAGAAGGAACTACAAGTAAACCAATTATTATTGTAGATAATTTTACAATTGTTTCAGAATCAACTGAATCTGAGATAACTAACGCAGGTGAAAATTTTGCCCTTACATTATATTTCAAAAATACTCATGACAGTAAAAAAGTACAAAATATAAAGGTATCTTTGGGTGCCGAAGAAAATTCAGATACAGATAAAGCAAAAGCAGGTAGCGTATTTACTCCAGTTGAATCAAGTAGTACTTTCTTTATTAAAGAAATAGCACCTGGTCAATCAATTGAAAAGCAATTAAAAATATTTACAATACCATTTGCTGCATCAAAAGTACATAACCTAAAGCTTGATATTTACTATGAATATGAAAACGATGAAAAATTACTAACTGAAACAATTAAAGATGCTATTCCGATAACTGTAATTCAGCCATCTAGTTTTATTACTAGTGATATTAAAATACCAGAAACAATGATTGTGGGTAACCAAACTGATGTAGAATTTGATATAAGTAATACTGGTAGAACTTCACTTGATAATTTTACTGTCCAAGTAGAAGGATTTGGTAGTACTAACAGTAGGAATTATATAGGTAATTTAGAGACTGGTAGAAGTACTTATTACAGTAATGAAATATGGGTTGATGAAGAAGGCGAAGTTACTGGTACTTTAATTTTTACTTATACAAAACCAGATGGTAAAGAAGAAGAAGTAAGAAAAGAGTTCAAGACAGTAGGTCAAGCAATGGATTTTGGTCCATCAGAAGGAGATATGGGCATGGACATGGGAGACTTTGATAAAATGCCTGGTCAGGAAAAGAAATCAAATAAGACATTAATTATAATTATATCTTCTGTAGCCGCTGTAGCAGTCATAGTAACTATTATTATAGTAAGAAGAAAAATTAAGAAAAAGAAGGAAATGAACTTCGATGAATAGAATAGATTTAATAAGAATGGGACTTAAGAATTTATTTAGAAGAAAACTTAGAACCTTTCTTACTACTCTAGGTATTATAATAGGTACTATATCCATTGTATTGATGGTTTCCCTTGGGTTGGGGATGCAGAAAAATATGGAAAAACAGATGAGTCAGTGGGGAAGTTTAGATATGGTAGAAGTATACCCTGCAGGTGGGGGTGGTAATGATCACTATGGTGGTGGTATGGTTGTAATGGACGCTTACCCATCAAATGATGGCAATTCTAAAGATAAAAAGCAAAAAATCGAAAACAGTGATATTACAACTTTTGAACAGATTGATGGAGTAGAAGCTGTTACTCCTATAATTGAACATACTGTAGTCATGAAGTCAAAAAAATTAATAAATAATTATGTTGAGATTAAAGGTATGACTCTAGAATTCATGGATAAATATGGATTAGACATTAGTAACGGTCGTATGCTAACTGCTGAAGATACTAAATCATTTATTATTGGATATGATGTGTTATATGACTTTTATAATCCAAATAATCGTGAAGATAGGTGGCAAAATATGTTTGATCCTGAAACTGGCGAAAGAAAACCACCTACTTTTAAACCATTAGAGAGCAAAATAACTATGAGTTTTGACAGAAATTATGGGCGTGATGACAGATATAGTCGTTATGGTGATGAAGAAGAACAAAAACCAGTAAGACCTATAACTGTAAAAGCTATAGGAGAATTATCAGAACACGCTGGTTGGCAAAAAAATCGTTATATTTATATGGAAATAACCCAATTAACTGAATTAAAAGATAAATATGATAAGATGACCGGTTATCGTGATACTGATGGTAGAAGACCCAAAAAAGATGGATACGAAAAGGTATTAGTATATGTACCAAAACGTAAAAATCTTGAAAAAGTTCAAGAAGAGATTCAAAAACTAGGATTTACTGCTAGAAGTGATGCTAATGAATTAAAGCAACAAGAATCCATGAGTAACACTATCAAAATGGTTTTTGGAGCTATCGGAGGTATATCCTTATTAGTTGCAGCTATTGGTATTACTAATACAATGGTTATGGCAATATATGAGAGAAGAAAAGAAATTGGTGTTATGAAAGTTATAGGATCCTCTATAAGAGATATAAAGAAATTATTCCTATTTGAATCAGCTACTATAGGTTTGATAGGTGGTATACTAGGAATATTGATAAGTGTTGGTATATCCATGTTACTAAATAATATGCAAAATACTACATTATTGAATTTCTTACATATTTATGAAACAGGGGAAGCTAATCCAGATATCTTTATAATACCTTCTTGGTTAATTATCTCTTCAATGGTATTCACATCATTAATCGGTCTTATATCGGGTTATCTACCTGCACGTAAGGCTATGAAGCTAAGTGCACTAGAGGCTATTAAAACAGAATAAAAAATAATACAATAGAGATGTAAGATTATATAAGTCAATGGATATTCATATATTCATTGACTTATTATGATTATATATTATAATTAAATATCTAAGAATTAATATATAGTCTAATTAATCATAGTTAAATTAAAGGAGATATTATGTATAGTATAGAAGAAATTAATATATCAAATATGATCGTCCATATACTTGACACTAATCTAAGTGTTCCTGTAATTTCAATGGATGAAATGGAAAGTAATTATGAAATAAAAGAATTTTTTGCAGGTCATATAATAAAGACCCTTAACGACGACAGCATAAAAAATTGTGAATTCAACACAGATTATAATATGGTTTATACATATGTCAAAGAATTCGCATCAGCAGAAGATAAATTTATTGATATGTCAATTAATATAGCTAATCAGCTGTTTTCTATTATGTCTTCTAATCTTGCCATACCTTCAGCAGATTTGGCTATAGTTAATTTTTCATGTAGAGGTAATAAATATCTAGCACTACTAAAATTAAATTATACTAATTCATTTATACATTATACAGAAGTAGAAAACGATTCTAACATCAATAGCATCATCAGACATAGAACTACCCTTCCTAATATGGGACAAAAAATTAATGAAGCAATTATAATAGATTTAGCAAATCTAAACCTAAAAGTACTAGAAAAAAAATATGAAATAGATGGTAATAAAGAATACTATCTCTCTCTCCATTTATTGAGGTGTAGGACTACCCTATCTTCAAAGGAACAATATAACATTGTCAAAAAAGCAACTGATTCAATCAGTAAAAAGTATTTTGATGAGAATGTTGAAAAGAAAATGGAAATTAAGCAGGAACTTTTTAACAACATTGAAGAAACCGGAGAAATCAATCTAGATAAATTTGCAGATGATGTATTCAAAAATAATATAGAAGTAAAAAAAGAGTTTATTGAAAATCTAGAGAAAAAAGGGCTTGAAGAACCTGTAGTTACCCTTTCTGAAAAAACTATTACTCGTTCATTTGAAAAGCAAAGGATTAAAACCGATAATGGAATTGAATTAAAGATTCCTATGGAATTATATAATGATCCTAATAATATTGAATTTGTTACTAATCCTGATGGGAAGATATCTATATTAATTAAGAATGTTAATAAAATTATTCAATAGATAGTGATGGCTAATAGTAATATTATGTCTGATAGTCATTACTATAGTATCTCACAGTCGTTCCAATAGTATAGGGGAATATTACGTCAGCCAATTAAACGTCCGTGTTTAAATGGCTGAGTTCGCCGTCCATGGCTCACTGCTTCATATTCCCCTATACTATTTACACTCTGTATGCATACCATAGATATTGAGTAATAAAAGTGACTGATTTAATAAATAATGCAAATAAGGCTCTACTAGAATTCTAGTAGAGCCTTTATTTATCCATTAAATTTAGTTTAGTTTTGTTCGGCTTTTATTACTTTTAGGAAGTCTTCTAACTCAGTTCCTTCAACAATTACATCTGGTGTTATTCCTACATCATTGATGTTTTCTTCTAGAATATTCCAGTAGAAGCTTACTAGGTATAATACGAATTCGCCGTTATTGTCTACATATATTTGTTGTCCTACACCTTTTCCGTAAGTTGTTTTTCCTAATATCTGTACATTACCTAAGAACTTTTTAAGCCCCAGTGCTAATAATTCAGATGCGCTTGCAGAATCATTATCGACTAATATTTTGATTGATTTGAATGATACTCTATAATAGTCGGATTCAATGTTTGATGTTTTACCGTCTCTATCTACCAAATAGCATGGAGAACAATCTGGCAATAGAACATCTAGCATTTCAGTAGCAGCAGAGATAAGTCCTCCACCATTACCTCTTAGATCGATTATTAATGTCTTATTATAAGGTTTCTCTATATCTTCAATGTAATTTATGAACTTGCTGCTGGTTTGGTTTAAAAAGCTGCTTACTTTTATATATTCTGTAGATGTATCAATTTGCTTGTAAGTTACTTCTTCTTCACTTTCTCCTTCTTCATTCTTTTCTACTTTATAGAAGAATGTGAATTTATCATCATCTTGTTTAATACTTTCAATATAGTCATTGATATCATCTAGTGTAGCATTATCATTTTTCATGAACTGATTAGTTAAACTTGTCACATCTGTATTATTTAGATACAAATAGTTATCTAGTACAAATTCACCAACTTTAACAGAAACAGGCTTTTCACTTTCTTCAATTGCCATATCAAGTATTATTTTGTATATGTTATATTCTTTATCAATTTTATTAGAATATACCCTAGCCATATTATATTTGCCTACTAATGTATAATATAATCCCAAATCAAAATAAAGAGCAGAATCATCTATTATTTCTTTTTTACATCGTAATGCTTTTTTGTATGCCTTGATAGCTTCAATTCTATTATCTAACATTAGATTGGCTTTACCATTATAATAATAGATATACCTTTGGTCTTGTATATCTTCAATCTCTAATTGCTCATTAGTATAATCCAGTAATTCCTTATATTTAATACTATTCAATAAGATAGCCATTTTATGGGATTTTGCTAGATTATTGTTTTCATCTAACTCTAGAGCTTCATCAACATATGATAACGCCTCGTCATTATTTTTCAAACCAATAAATGTTTTACTAGCTATAAGTAAATAGTTAATATATCTTTCTAAGTCCTGCTCTGGATCAAGTGCGTCCCAGTTAATACGATATATACATTTTGATGCTGATTCGTAATTTGCTTGTTCATTATATATCTCAGCCAGTAGAAAATATGCACCATTACTATCTTCATTCAATCGTTGCTCCAAAAACATTTCCAATTGTTCTAATGCTTCTTCTTGTTTACCCTGTTTATATAATGCATATGCTTTTTGTCCATATGCATGGATAGCTTTACTATGTAGTTTTAACGCTATATCAGAATATTTAATCGCTTGTTCATATTTATCTTCTTCATTGGCTTTTTTTGCCTTCTCTAAGTAAGTAGTAGCTTGTTCTAATTTTTTAAGAGATTCAAAAATATTATTAGGAACTATAAGCTTGTTAGTCATATTGAATTTATTGACAGCTTCTAATTTGAATTCTCTTGTTACTTCATTATCAACATCATATTCTTTATGCTCAATCACAACTTTTTCGATCCTGTAATTAGCTTTATTAATATATATAGAATAATCAAATGTATCTAAGTCATAAAAGTCCCTAGTCAAGAATTGTAACCAATAGTTATCTTCAATTTTATTAAATTGTCTGCTGAAAGAGTTTTTTCCTTGTAGTATATATTGATTATTTTCTTCAGTTAGTTTTAGTTTACTGCTTAAGTCACAACCATCATCAATAAAATTATATATATTAAAAAGGTCATTATATGTGGATTCTTTTAGTTCAGTATACTGCAAAAATCTCCAAGGGCTATTATCCTCAGAAATATATATTCTTTTGTCATCAGCCCATTCAGTATAATAATAATTAGTAGGTTTATTATCTTCACTTTTTGTTTTCAGATTATATTTCTCACTAATAATTTTGTTTTCTTTATCTATACGAAAATCAAGATTATATGTATTAACTACCTCTTCATCTATTTTATCATCTACTACTGATAGTTTCATATCATATCTCTTCAGATTGTTCATGATTTTAGTAGTTTTTGACAATATGTCTTTTATCTTATTATAGTCTTTATCAAGTCCTGGATATATCATATTTTCGTTAGAACCATCTAAATCCATTCTCCATAACTGATCATTGAATGTATCATCAATATTCTCATAAGTCAATAGATAGATAGAATCTTCAAAGCTTGTTAATTGAATCGTCTCGTAGGCTTGAAATATTTTTTCTTTTTCTTTTTTATCTAGTGATACTCTAACCATTTCATCATAACCATTTAAATATATTATATAATCTTTGGTTATTTCAAATTCGTAGGCTTCTGCTGTATTAGGGATAAGTTCTATTTTATTACTTTCAGCAAGTGATATTTTATATATGCCTGCTTTGTGATTATCCTTATAACTACTAGCCATTATATAAATATACTCATCCATAATGGTAAAATTTGAATTATACTTAGTATCCAGATTTTCAGATATATCTGTATATACAATTTTATCATCTGCATTAATCATTTTTCGTAATCCATCATCTGTTAAAATATATACTTCATTTTTATATACTGTAAATGATATAATCTGTTTGTTAATGATACTCATTGGATTACTGCCATCTACTTTGATACTACAAAAACTTGTATCTCCATATTCATCATCACTTAAAAAATATATTATATCTTCTACTACTAATAGATTATAAACATTCTCTGTTTCGTATAAAAGAGTCAGCTTATTACCGTTATTTGTATCAATCTTATATATTCCAGATTTTTTTTTCTCATTTTCTGGATAATTCTTGTAACCATATATAATTCCATCTAATACATTAAGACCATATATGTCATTTCCCATTATCTTCTCTGTTACACCTGTATCAAGTGTATGTTTATATAAAGCATAATTATTATCAATTTCTACAGAAGTATAGATTACTCCATTTTCATAAGCTATTCTACTATAATTAATAGCATTCATGCAGGTGTTACCAAGTCTTCCTATTGACGAAACTGTATTATCTTCTTCTGCGCTAACAGAAAAACCAAGTAAAAATATTAGTAAAATACTAGTAACTATTGATGTGTACATTCTTTTCTTCATCTTTTTTTTAGTCCCCTTAAAATAATTTTATAGATTGATATTAGCAAATATTGTAAGTATTGTCAATTAAGACTCTTTTAATAGATAGTAAAAGAACTCTAAACATTTATTGACATTATCCACTGATATATTTTCATTAGTACCATGTATTTTCCCTAACTCATCATTGTGTAATTTATAAGGCGAAAATCTATAGATATTTTTACATACTGGTTCATATTTTCTAGCATCTGTTCCAGCAAGTACTATATATGGTGCTACAATGACATCTTTATAGATTCTATTAGTTATGTTCTCGGGAGTTTGACAGTTTAATAAGGTTAAAAATTGTTGTAGGTATATGAAACCTACTTTTTTTGTGTCAAATTTGTCGTTTTATTATATAGTAATATATGGTAATATGTATGATGGTATGATATAATAGACATACAGGAGGTGCTTGTTATGAAAGTAACTACATCCAAGTCCCAAAATTCGGAGTCATTCTATATATCAAAAAGTTATATTAACAACAAAGGGAAAAGTACTTCTGTTGTTATTCACAAACTTGGAACTTTAGCTGATTTGCTTATTGAACACGGTCCGACACGTGAGCATGTTATGGCATGGGCAAGGCATGAAGCAAAGCTCGAAACCCAAAAGTATAAAATGGACTGTGAAAACAAGGCTATACAAATCACCTTTTATGCTGATAGACAGTTGGATTTTTGCAAGCAGACTTTTTATCGTGGTGGTTACCTTTTTATCCAGAATATTTACTATGCTTTACAGTTAAATAAAACTTGTCGAAAGCTGAAAGCTAAATATAAGTTCCAGTATGACATCAATGCTATCCTCTCAGATTTGATTTACTCCAGGATACTTGAGCCAACCAGTAAACTCTCATCTTTTAAAGTCTCCTCTGAGTTTTTGGAAAAGCCTTCCTATGAACTCCATGACATATATCGTGCTTTGGATGTTTTAGGTAATGAATGTGATTTTATTCAAGCAGAAGTTTATAAGAATAGTCACTTTTTAGGAAATAGAAATGATAAAGTGCTTTACTACGACTGTTCTAATTACTATTTTGAAATCCAACAAGAAAACGGCTCAAAAAAGTATGGTAAAAGCAAAGAACATAGACCTAATCCGATAATTCAGATGGGGTTATTCATGGACGGTGATGGCATCCCCCTTGCCTTTTCCATTTTCCCTGGAAATGCAAATGAGCAGACATCATTAAAACCTTTAGAGAAAAAAGTACTTGGAGAGTTTGGCTGCCAAAAATTCATATACTGTAGTGATGCTGGATTAGCTTCCGAAGACATTCGAGTATATAATCATATGGGTGAGCGTGCCTATATTGTAACACAATCCATCAAAAAACTTCGTGCCGAGGATAAAGCTTGGGCCTTAAACAAAGATGGCTTTAAAAGAGTTTCAGATGGAAAACCTGTAGATATCACGAAGGTACCCGATGATGATCCAAACCTTTATTACAAAGATGAACCTTACTCAACAACAAAACTTCATCAACGTCTTATTGTTACTTATTCCCCTAAATATGCTAAGTATCAAAAAAAGATCCGGGACAAACAGGTAGAACGTGCTCAAAAATTGATAGACAATGGTACAACTAAGAAAACAAGAAAAAATCCAAATGATCCTGCAAGATTTATAGGCGCTATAGCAGCCACTGAAGATGGCGAAGTTGCCAATATACACAATTATCTTGATGAGGATAAAATCCAGTCAGAAGCAAACTTTGATGGATTATATGCGGTATGTACCGATTTACTGGATGATGATGTTGATGAGATATTAAAAGTAAGTGAGGGACGATGGCAAATAGAAGAATGTTTTAGGATTATGAAAACGGATTTTTCAGCAAGACCTATTTATCTCCAAGATGAAAACAGAATTAAAGCTCATTTTCTTATTTGCTTTCTTTCTTTGATTTCTTATCGTTACCTTGAGAAAAAACTTAATTATAAATATACTTGCGATACAATCTTAGATACATTAAAAGTAATGAATTTTGCTTCAATCAAAGACCAAGGTTTTGTACCTTTATATAAACGAGAAAAGATAACGGACGATTTACATACCATCTGCAATTTCCGTACAGATTATCAATTCATAACCAAACGTCAAATGAAAACCATTCAGAAAAAAAGCAAAGGCAGAGAATAAATTACTATATACCATGAAATGTAAAAAATCGCTGATACCCCTTTATTTATAAAGGATACAGCGATTTTATTTTCTTTAAACTGTCAAAGACAGGATTGTAAGTATTGTCAATTAAGACTCTTTTAATAGATAGTAAAAGAACTCTAAACATTTATTGACATTATCCACTGATATATTTTCATTAGTACCATGTATTTTCCCTAACTCATCATTGTGTAATTTATAAGGCGAAAATCTATAGATATTTTTACATACTGGTTCATATTTTCTAGCATCTGTTCCAGCAAGTACTATATATGGTGCTACAATGACATCTTTATAGATTCTATTAGTTATGTTCTCAATCTTTCTGAATCCTTCAGTTCTGGAACTTGATATTAGTGAAGGATCTTCCATTCTAAGAGTTTCTATTTTAATAGGTATATCCTTATTGACTTGTTTTATATGATTAACCAAATCTTCTCCTGTTTCACCTGGAAGAACTCTATAATTACATGTTACAGATGCTTTTTGAGGTAATACGTTAGGTTCCATGCTACCTTGTGCCATAGTTACTGCTGTAGTAGTTCTTAACAATGCATTACCCGATTTCATTTTCGAGAATACTTTCACGAATAAAGGTCTGAATAACCATAGATTAGATAATATGATTCTATTAATAAGTTTCATTTCTGGTCCAATTTTCAAAAGAAATTCTTCAACAGGTTTTGTGAGTTTTAGTTTGCATTGTTTGCTTTCCAAGTTATTGATTACTTGTGCAATTAAGCCTAAAGAGGTATGTTTTGGCGGCATGGATGCATGACCACCGTTACCTGCTACTTCAATCTTAATATTACAATATCCTTTTTCACCAATTCCAATCAAAGCGATAGGTTTAGTAATTTCTTTTATTGCACCTTCAGTAACACAACCACCTTCATCAAGAACATAATCAAATTCTATGCCTTGTCCTTTTAGATATTCTACTATCTTAACAGCACCTTGTTTTCCCCCTACTTCTTCATCATGTCCAAATCCAAAGTATACATCTCTATCGGGTACAAAACCTTCCTTTAATAATAATTCAGTTGCTTCTAATACAGCTATCATATGAACTTTTGTATCAATAGTACCTCGTCCCCAGATAATATCATCAACGATGACTCCGCTGAAAGGTTCTTGTTCCCAATCTTTCATCGTTCCTTCTTCAATTGGAACAACATCCATATGAGCAGTAATTATAATAGGTTTCTTATTACTATTACTTCCTTTCCAATGATATAGTAAACTATAGTCATTGATTTTTTTTCTATCTATATTTTTATGTACAATTGGAAACATATCTTCAATTAATCTATGATATCTAT
Organism: Vallitalea sediminicola; assembly: GCF_054408565.1. Taxonomy (NCBI): domain Bacteria; kingdom Bacillati; phylum Bacillota; class Clostridia; order Lachnospirales; family Vallitaleaceae; genus Vallitalea; species Vallitalea sediminicola. Next base: position 163,536 of record NZ_BTPT01000037.1, on the reverse strand, counting down.
TGAATTGTTCCCAGTCTGTTTTTGAATAATCGCTATTAGAAATTGTTTTTATCTGAACCGACTTAGCTAATTTCTTGGAACAAGCCATTTTATCATATTTTATATTACTATTTTCTTGACTAATATTGATATCTTTGTTTTTAAATCTTATGGTACGAACTACTATGACAATAAGTAATATAATGATGATTGCTAAAATCAAATATAAATACACGGTTAATCCTCCTTAGAAATATTTCTATACTCCTGTTACAAATTTCTTGTTATACATGATTCTTGCAGATATAACTGATATCACACCCATTATAGGTATCATAACACCTTCAGCACCTGATGGAACATTAAATAGTGCAAAGACCAGAACTACTATCACTAAAGGTGTGACAGCTAATTTCCATTGCTTCTGAATCCAATATGCTCCAAGTGCCCCAAATAAAGCAGGTAATATATTATCAAAAGCAGGTTTTAGAACAGGAGAATTAAGTACTGGTTCTAATGGTACTACAGCCAGCATTCCAATGAATACAACAATAACAGTCACTATGGCGGATACTGCTATTGAGATACCAGCAATAACTTCTCCCTCTTCTGTCTGAGGTTTGACCCCTACATTTTCCATACACATAAGAGCACAGGGTATTTTGAGGTTGGTTACGTTTCCTGTTACAAATGCTAAGTATGATCCACTAGTACCTAACATTGGTGTATATGTAGCAAATTCAGCTGCACACATAGGTATGTATATCATACAGACCATGCCTACTCCTTTTAATGAGTTCAACATTGGTGGGAATATATCATATTTAATACATATGATTGTTGGTACTAGAATAATCATTATCAATACACAACTCCCTGTTATTCTTCCGATTCTATGTACTCTATCATTATAATTCATAGTTTTTCCTCCTTACAGAATTCCTGTATATACTACAGCTAGTATCATGCCGCACAACATGCTAACAGCTAATGAGAAGTTATTAATCCATTCCTGCTTGAATTTGTTGCCTATAAGTGTTAGTAGTGTCATAATTATACCGCTACTAAGTAATGCTAATAATGCGACTCCTCCTTCTACTATTGGAGGTCCTATGAATACAGATAGCATACCAAAAAATAATGCATTTATTAATACAGCTAACCAATTAGAATCCTTTTTCTGTATGTTCTTCATTTTATTCTGATACCACTTCAAACCTATGATACAAAATAATAATCCCCATATAATTCCTATACTCATTATCCAAATGGAGTTACCAAATACTAAAGAAGTATATCCGTTAGCTCCAAGCTTAGCTACTCCCATGCTCTTAGCTCCAATATCTGCAGAAATGAGTTCATAGGGTGCAGAACCAACTATTGATAACCGCATCCATGAAAAAGGGATTCCTAAAACAGGTGCAATTGCAATTAATGATATTATGATTGGTATTGACGGAACGATTGAAAATATTGCGCTAGATTTGACAGCACTCATCATCTTTTCCTTTGACATTCCTATAGCGATTCCACGCTTCCAAGATATGACTAAGAATACAACACATTGAATTAATACAAATAAGATAAGAACAGCTGCTAAAATGAATATTATGTTACTGTTAGCAATTTCCATATAATCTTTCATTGTCTTCCCCCTAATGTAGTTTTTATGTATCTTTTTTAACAGTATAAAAAGGTAGATATTTATACCATATTTACCTTTTATTATACCATTTATTAACATTTTCTACAATGAATCCTCAATTTTAGCACCTATATAATATTTGAAACAAAAAGAGAACACAATTATAGTGTCCTCCTTAAATAATATATATTTGGGTGGTATTAACTAAAAATCAATTTTCCAAACTGATCAGGTACATGAAAATTAGGATATTCAAAATCTATGTTATTCCATGCGGCATACTGTGGCTCGGTTAAACCTCCACATCTATAGAAATTACCATACCAGCATCCCTTATCGTAACTAATTTCCTTACCGCTCATTTCTTCTAATACTTCTATTGGCAGTATTATTGATAGTTCCCATACTTTATCCTCACTTGATTCTTCTTTTATTTGAGTTTTTATAGTAGGAATTATAGTAATCCTATCTCTTTGTTCCTTGGTACAGAAAACTTTTTCACCTTTTTCACTTTTGTAACTTAAATGAAGTACACCACAGCAATTCATTTCCATATTGTAGTATCCTCCACCTAGATTATCTTCTGGAGTAACAAAAAATTCAAAACAACTGTCTAAGTAAACATCTCCATTTAATTTTGTCTCTTTACTGTAACTATGAATATCTTCGCATAAAGCTTTTATCTCAATACATCTATTATATATGACAGTTTTAACATGTGTAGCTTGTTTCAGTCCACTTTCATACCATGGATAATTATCAATAGTCAATTCATCTATCTTGTCCCAATCAATGTCTTTTTCATTAATAATTTTAACATTATATTGATTCATAGTTTCTCCTTTTTATTGTATTTTATCTTGTATATATTTTGCTGCTTCCTTGTCAAGTATCACTATAACATGAGGGTGTAGTTGTAAAATGGAAGCAGGTACATTAGGAGAAATTTCTCCGAATAACATTTTCTCTATAATTTTAGCCTTCGCTTCACCATTTGCAAGGAGAACTATTTTCTTGGACTGCATTATAGTTTTCATTCCCATACTTATAGCCTCTGTTGGCACTTCATCAATTGAATCGAAGAATCTTGAATTTGCTTTTATTGTTTCATCGTCAAGGGTTACTTTATGCGTACCTGATTCAAATGTTAGATCTGGCTCATTAAAACCAATATGTCCATTTGTTCCTATACCTAATACTTGTAAATCTATTCCGCCAGAATTATAAATGTTTTTATCATATTCGTAACATTCTTCTTCAATATCATTTGCTTGTCCATTAGGGATGTTAATACACTCTTCGCTAATATTTACATGGTTGAAAAGGTTATCTTTCATGTAATAGTAATAGCTCTGGTCATTAGTTTTATCTATAGGATAATATTCATCAAGATTGAATGTCTTGACTGTGCTAAAATCCACTTCATCATCTTGATACATTTTAACCAACTCTTTATACATACCAACTGGAGTTCCTCCTGTTGCTAATCCTAAGATACTATTAGGTTTTAGATTAACTTGAGAAGCTACTAGTGTTGCAGCTTTCTTACTCATTTCTTCATATGTACCTGTAACGATTATTCTCATACCTCTAATTTGATTTTTCATATAATGTCTTTCCTTTCCCAATTGTATAGTATATATCTAGTTTGTCATCAATTACCGTAATATCAGCATCTTTACCAATATCTAAAGTACCTTTTTTATCTTCAACACCAATATATTTTGCTTGGTTTATAGTTGCTAATTCTATAACTTTTTCTAATGAATAATCTGAGTGTTTTGTAAAATTATAGATTGCTTTATTCAATTTTAATGAACTACCTGCAATAGTACCATCAGTTAACATGCATTTACCATTTTCTAAAAATACTTTTTGTCCACCAAGACTATATTCACCATCATTAAGTCCTGCTCCCATGATAGCATCTGTTATTAATAATACTTTGTCCATTCCTTTGACTTGTGCTATTAAATTGAATAGTGCTGGATTAACGTGTATAGTATCTGCAATTACTTCACATCTTATGTCAGAATTCATAACTGCTCCAACTACACCTGGATTTCTGTGATGAAGACCTGTCATAGCGTTGAAAAAGTGTGTACATGAGCATACTCCTTTTTCAATTCCTTTCATAGCTTCATCATAAGAAGCTGCTGAATGACCCATAGAAAATCTTATGCCATAGTCTTTTGTATATTTTTCTATAAAATCTAAGGACCCACTTACTTCTGGAGCTATAGTAATAATTTTTATAATATCTTCATAACCTTTTATAACTTCTCCATCTGGCTCTATTATGAACTCATCTGATTGAGCTCCCTTATATTTTTCACTGATGAAAGGTCCTTCTAGATGTGTTCCTAATACTTCTGCACCATAAGTTTTTTCTTCCATAAGAGTTTTAATTGTATCAAGTGCTTTTCTTATAGTAGGAACGTCCATTGTCATAGTTGTTGGTAAAAAAGATGTGACCCCGTTTTCTGGTATACTCTTACTAATAGTTCGTAATGTATTGATATCGCCATCCATAGTATCATGACCTTTATAGCCATGTATATGTACATCAATAAATCCTGGAACAATATAATTTCCTTTTGCATCAATCTTTTCATCAATGGTTTCACTATCTAATTGACTTTCATCAATAATCTTATTTATTGTGTCATCAAATAAAATTACCTTATCACTTACAAATTTCCCATTAATCAATATTTTCCCGTTATAAATACATTTCATGTAATCACCCTTTCTTGTATGTCATTATATCTTTAAGTTAATTTTTATATTGAATACAACATTAATGTCATATTGTTCTCTAATTCAAAATATCTTCTATAGTTTGCTCCGTAGCTATTTTAACTGCTCCTATCAGACTAGAATCTTTTGCTTTTGCAATATCAACTGATGTATGGAATGGAACTAAGTTAGATACTACTTCATTAATTCTAATTAAAATTGATTCATCCAAGTTAGGTATGTCTCCACCAATAACAACGTTTTCTATATCTAATAAGGCTGTAATATTCGCTATAGTTATTCCTAAGTATTTAGATACTTTGTCCATAAGCTCCTCACAATATCCATCTTTTTGCTTTAGCGCTTGTGCGAATTTATTTATTGATATATTATCCATGTTCCCATCACATAATTTATATAATTTGCTTTCAGTTATACTATTGAAGTCTTTTTTTATAATCTTGATAATACCTGTTTTTGAAGCTACCTCTTCAATGTTAACGTACTTTCCATCCACATGTATATTAGGTACTGTGAATCCTATTTCACCTGCTCCATTTCGATCACCTTCATATAGTTTCCCATTAATAATAAGTCCTGCACCAATACCTACATCAACACTTATATACAGATGATTATTGATATCCATTAATCCTGTAATAATTCTCTCGCCGATAATAGCTAGATTGATGTCATTTTTAATTATTATTTTGGAATCAAACACTTTATCTATAGCATTTGTCAATTTTTGTAGTTTTATTTGATTAACCTTTTCAGATAATATATTAGGGAATGCTCCATTGCTGATAATACCTGGATAGGAAATTCCAATACAATATATATCTGATTTAGTAATATTATTATTATGTATAAAATCCTCAATGAACGTTATACAATCTATGTCATCTGGGTGATTATACTCAATGTCTAATGTGTATTTTATATTACATAACAAATCACCTAGAGCAATTTTGAATCGTCTTTTTGATATGTCTATACCTAGGACGTATTTATGGTCTTTATTGAAATTAACTAGAATAGATTTTTTACCTAGTTCATTATCGCCTTTTCCTTCTTCTATGAGAATTCCATACTCGATTAATTCATTAGTATTTTTTGATATGGTTGGCTTACTAACTTCAAGTATCTTAGCTAAATCAGCTCTAGAAGCAGCCCCATTCTGCATTAAATACTTAACGATGGCTTTCTGATTATTCTTTTTTACCATAGATTGATTGCCTGCTCTAGTCATAAATAATCTCCTTGTCATATATTGAACTTAAATATCTATACGCTCATTTCAATATTTTCCTTAATTCAACTTTTATATAGTTAGTAAAGTTTATTTACTTATTATTATGATACTAATTTATGGAGGTTTTGTCAATATGATATTTAGTCATTATCTACAATTATCACAAAAATTAATCCATTAATTTCAAATTACATACATATAATATGTTATTAATTATGCATTTCATCCCATAAATCGTGTCGTTCGTCAGGATTTATTGAAAATTTAGAATTATATAGATATAATATTTTTAGAAAGAAAGGAGCGAATTATGGAAAATACAAAGTATAATTTGAAAGATTTATCAAAAAAAGAAGAAGACATAATAGAAACATCTAAAAGAATAGACAATATTTTTAATGAATTCAAAATAATTAGCAATTCTATTGACACCGACATTGTTAGAAGAGATAATATAAATAATCAGCTTGATACTTTACTAAATGAATTTCAGAATCTTATTGACCATACTTACAACACAAGTAAAATAATTAATGAAGCAATAACTGAATATAGTAATGGTGAACTTAAAATACAAAAGCTTCTAAATGGATTATTAGAAATAGATATTAATTCAGTTGGTACTGCCATAAAACAATCTAAGGAAGAGGATATATCTATTTTACATAAGTGGTTTAAAGGCATTTATAATCAATTAACCAGCAGCATAACACACTTAAAGAATTTCTTTGATAATAATGGAACTCGTATAAACAATAAACATACGTTAGCGCGATTTGGTAATTGTATAGACGATTATCAATCTTACTTTACAGGTAGAATGAAGCAAATACAGCAGTATATTCGTGGAAAAGGAATAAACGTTGATATAACAGGTATGGTGGATAGAGCTACTTATCAAGCTTTCCGTATGGTTGGATTTGATAATTTAAAAGATAATGGTCTAATTTCAAACTCTATTGATGCTCTAAGCCTCAATATATATGACTACTTCAATGATCTTCCAGCTTTCTTTGATGAGTATACCATCAAACCTCCTGAGTGGGTATTAACTAATGTAGAGAATGCTATTAGTGTATTAGACCATATTCCTGATGTTACCAGGGAAACAGTATATTTTTTCAAAGATACTTATCCATATTCAATACCTTATCAAGCTTTTACTTACGCTACACAAAATGGCTGGTTTCCAGAAGCCTTTGATTTAGGAGGATTCGAAAGAAAAGATGGGATATACCATGCTAAACAAGATGCATTATTACAAAGTAAAAAATATGTAGGATATAATGCTATTTATGACTATGTTTTTGATTGTGTTACAAGTATGGATGCAAAAACTTATAATTTTTCATGTAATGGTGAACAGTATAGGATATGGATATGGAAAGGTGATTATCTTAACCTTGGTGCAGGTGCTGAAGTAGGAATATATTATGGTGGTGGACCTCATTGGTTAATAGATAAAGATTTGTCCCTACCTATGACTTTATCATTAGAAGACAGTGATAGTAATGATATTTTTGATTGGGATCCTGGAGAAAATAACTGGTGGATAACTGGATTTAATCCAGATATTCAAAATATAAAAGCTAATGCTCTTACGGTTAAAGCAACAATAAATTTTTCTGATAATCCAGATATGTGGAAAAGTTTTTATAATATAAATCAAGATAATTCTATGTGGACATTTTACGAAGACTCTATGCAAGCAGAATATGAATGGGAAGCAAAACATTAGAAAGGAGAAAAAATGATTAACAAACAAAAATTACTATTATTTACAATAATCACACTACTTACCTTAGCCTTATCATCTTGCAGTCTTTTTCATAGAACATACTCAAGAGATGATGGCGAAATATCAGAAACACGTTTTGAACAAATTATCAAAGCCTTGAATAACAATGATTCAGAAGCAATAAAAGCTATGTTCTCTTCAAATGCATTAGAAAAAGCTCTTACTATTGATGATGACATTGCATATTTGATAGAGTTTTATAAAGGTGACATTATATCAGTAGAAAATGCTAGCGAAGGTTCCGATTCAAAAGATGGAGACGATAGAGAGATTGAGCTTAAAACCCTTAACTTTGTTAGTACTGATGAAGATGAATACATAGTGTTTTATATTGATAGATTAACTGATACCAAAGACCCTGATAATGTTGGACTGGATATGCTACAAATAATTAAACAATCCGATCGAAAAACACAGTTTGATTGGGGAGGAGATAAGACATACTGTAAAGGAATTTATCGCCCACCTACTACAGAAACTACAACTGATTAGAACGTTAGACTTTATAAAAGAAAAAGGGAAAATGAGACTGTATCATCTTCAATTGCAGCCTCTTTCCCCAATAATTAATTTGCCATCACTTCCAACTCAACAAAATGGTTAGACGAATTAACATTACTGCCATTAGACCAAATACGTACATATCTTCCTTCTACTGGATTTTCCATGTCAATTGTCTTACCACCCGATAATTCTGGATACTCACTATCTGTACCAGCTCCATATCCCAAATCCCCTGATATATTGGCATTATACACTACGGTAGTTGCATCAATTGAAAAACTTGAATCATCGGAAATTAAAATCAATGTATCTTTATATATTCTTTCATCCAAATAATATCTTGTTAAATTAATGGCATCTATAGGATAAGATTCTCCTAAATCAACTTGTATATATTGTTTACCATTTCCATTACCAATGTATTCCAAGTATTGCGGTGGTGTAATACTTTTAATACCATCGACCAAACTAGCAAAAGTCCTATTATCTCCTGGTGTAGTCGCACTGCTGGTCACTGTTTTACTTATTGCTACATTAGATGGAGTTGGTACAATGACTTGTGTTTCATCCCCATACACTTCAAGCTCTACATATTGATTGGATGAATTTACATTACTACCATTAGACCATATACGCACATATCTTCCTTCTACTATATTATCCAAATCAACCCAATGACCTCCTTGAGTCTCAACATATGGACTATCAGTTCCATTACCATAACCCAAATTTCCAGATGCATTAGCGTTATATACTACTGTCGTAGCTTCAGTAGAAAAATTAGGGTCTGTTGAAATTAGCATTACCGTATCATTATATATTCTCCCATCAACATAAAATCTAGTTAAATGTAAAGAATCAATTGGATATACTCCACCAAGGTCAACATCTATATATTGGTTTCCTTCTCCATTACCTGTGTATTCCATATATTGGGATGGTGTCAAAGTGCTGACGCCGTCTACTAAACTGTCAAAACTTCTATTGACTCCTGAATCATCAACACTACTTGATACCTCTTTATCCAATGCAAGGTTATTAGATAAAACACTTCCGTCAGCAGTTATCTCAAAATCTACTGGACCATTATGCTGAATTGTTAATGTATATATCTTATGAATCGAATCAAAATCCTCAGTATAACTCATTCCCTCTTTACCACTTATCGTAAGTAGAGGCTTTTGACCGTCATAACTGCCTTTCATGGTAATTTTAGTAGTTCTTAATGTATGGTCATTTGGATTTCCTGGAGTGGAATATGATTTGATATATGCAATTGCATCATCTTTCTCCCAGCTATGTAGATCTCCCCAAAGAGCATCCTTGTCGACACGATAATTACTAATATGACCAACAAATCTATTTTCTGATTCCTTCAATATAAGACTTGTGTGTGGTGTCCCCTCTATCATAAAAAACTCACTTGTATTAATTTGTGGCTTTATCTTTGAATACATATTGACATTGGTGTTTTCACTGCTGTTCATCCATATCCATTGATCCCCGATTCTTGATGCAAAAGTATTTCCTTCCATAACTTCTTTTGGATATAATGTATCAAAATAAGCCTTATCTTTAACTGTAGTGGAAAGGTTTTCAAAATTAGCTTTCTCAGTATCGTTACAATTAGCTGGTATTACAGGAATAATACCATACCTTCCATTAGACATATACAAATTACTGTATGGAGATTCATAAGGGACAGAATAACCTGTATTCCCTACATAAGTGAACTTGTTCTTATCCAACACTTCCTGTTTTGATGGGATTTTATAAGTACCATCAATTATTTTAGACCATAAGGGCATTATTGCATTTGTAAATGCAGGTGTATGCTTTCCATGAAGGGATACAGAGTAAAATGAAGCCTCACTGAAGAAGCATGTAGCACCCTCACTCATTCCTCTTAAAATAGAACTTACATAGAGGGATTCAGGCCAAGTCAAAGGCATCTTCCAACCTCCTGTGAATAAAGTTCTAGGCTCTCCAAATAGTTTTTGATAACCATCTACTTGCCAGTGCCACCAATCTGAAGAAATCCCCCAATTAGAAGCTAATCCTGATAACCAAAGCCCTAGTAAAACACTATCCGTATTTAGACTTCCATAAGATTCTTTATAGATCATAATAAAATTATCCCTATGAGTGCGTAAAGCATTAATAAGATTTTGATTGTTTTCTATCCAATCTATTATGGTGCCATTAGTACCAAAAATATTGGTATCTGTCCACATGAAGTATGCATCATAATTGGATACCATATTGACTAAATCAGCTAGGTATTGAGAATGGTTACCTTCTGATTCACCATACCATTTTATGGAATTATATAGCTCTGCCCCATTTAATCCAATTACACAAGAATACTTCTGAATAAGCTCTTCAAGGAAACTAATTGGAATATGTTCACTTACTTTTGTTTCTCCATTAACCACTTGAACAAGACATGGGATATTATTTTGTTGACAAATAGATACATGCTGCTCTATTAAATTCTTATCAGCATCTATATTCTTGTGCCCACATATAATAAATAACACTGTATATGGTTTCATCTCATCAGGAATTGAACTCCATAATTCAGGAATTGTCTCATTATCTTCTCCATAATAGCTAACTAGATTGACAGGGTGATTATTGTCAATAATTCGTCGCATTGTAGAAGCTTGCACTGACATTGGTTTCATAACAACTTTAGATCCAAATACTAAAACAACCATAAGAATTAAACTCATTAATTTTTTAGACATTTTATGTCCTCCATTCAAATATATGATATTTATTACCTTTCCCCTTAATACTATTCAATTTGGTATTATGAATATAAAAATACCTTCTCTCCCATAGCAAAAATTAATTTCTTCAATTTCATGTTCATTAGTTAGAATTAATCCATTAACTCAATTTCTAGCACTGTGTCTACATCATCATATAGTTCATATGTAAAATGTGGAACTTCACCTAATGTAACAAAGCATATGTCTTTATAAGAATCCACTATCCAAGTATCAACTCGTCCTATCTCTGTTTTATCTGCAAGATATTTAATAGACTTGATACGTTCTTTTGGAATACCCGTTAATGGGATGGGTCCAATAGGCTGTTCCAAGATATGTGCATATACTATATTGCCTTTTTGTGTATATCTACCCCACTCAGGTTTTGGAAATTCTGAGATACCACAGCCATATATGCTTTCACTATTATTCTCCATCCATTCTCCAATATCCTGTAACATACTTGATGATTTTTTATCAATTGTTCCTTTTGGTTGTGGTCCCACACCTAGAATCATATTGCCGCCCTTGCTTATACATTCTACCAATTTTCTAATGATGGTTTTTATTGATTTGAATTCCTTATCTGAAATACAATATCCCCAATTATTATTCAAAGTTGTACATGTTTCCCAAGGGACTGGTTCCCCTGCATAATTACATATTCCATTAGGTGGTATCATCATCTCGGGAGATACAAAATCCCCGCTATAACTTTTAGGTTGTTCTGTAACAATACTTCCCATTCCTTTTCCACTTGTTTCAAGTCTATTATCAATTATTATATCAGGAAAATAAGACCTTACCATCTTAACTAATTCTTCTGCTCTCCAAACCTCTCCTATCATGTCCTCATAGGAAAAATCAAACCACATGATATCTATTTTACCGTAATTGGTACACAATTCTCTAACTTGATTATGCATATAGTCAAGATAATTTTCAAAATTATGTACATGATTCCTCACTCTAGCATCATTTCGCATTGGATGAGTTTCATCACCATAAGCCGGGTAATCTGGATGATGCCAATCCAATAGTGAATAATATAGTCCCACCTTTATACCTTCTTTACGAAAAGCATCTGTATATTCCTTTATCAAATCCTTACCACAAGGGGTATTGGTTGATTTATAATCGGTATACTGCGAATCAAATAGGCAAAAACCATCATGATGTTTAGTGGTGAGTACTGCGTATTTCATCCCTGCTTCTTTTGCCATCTTTGCCCATTCTCTAGGATCGTAAAGATATGGGTTAAAATTATCAAAATATCTTTGGTATTCTTCATCTGTCATTTTTTCAAGACTTTTTACCCAAGGGTCTTTGGCTGGAATACTGTAGAGTCCCCAATGAAGAAACATTCCAAATCTATCTTTTCTGAACCATTCTGTTCTTTTCATAATGTTTTCCAACATCTTGTTCATATTGTTTACTTCCTTCCAATTTCAAAAATTTCCTTCATTTGTCTAAGCAATCTTATTAATATAATATCATTCAACTCTCTATTAAAATTCACCGTCATAATCACATCCAAAAATAATTAAAGTTCCCCCACCCTTAGGTTTAGAAATATCAAAAAATAGATTATCCCCAAAATGTATTTTAAGCCTTGCATATGTATTCAATAATCCTAACCCACCAATATTCAGATTATTGGTTAAATTATAATCCAGTATATTTTTCTCATATTCCTTTATTTTTTTCTTTAACTCCGTTAACTTTTGCTCATCAAATCCACAACCGTTGTCATATATCTTAATAGTCCATTTTTCATCTGTACAATTACCCAATATACTTATTTCCCATGGAGGCATTATATTCTCGAGTCCATGAGTAATAGAATTTTCAACTAAGGGTTGTATAATACATTTTGGTATTTTTATATCATGCATCTTATCATGTACATCAATTACGTAGCTAAGATTCTCTTCATAATGATTGGAAAACAGATTCAAATAATTCCTTGCATGATTGATTTCAGTAGATATATTCCCCAAAGTGTTTGGAGATGAAGCCGTATAATGCATCATATCGGCTAACTCCAAACACATCCTACTGGCATCCATTCCATCCCCTTCTTCACATTTAATACTCAATATACTTAAAGTATTATATAAAAAATGAGGATTAATCTGTGATTGCATTGACTGATATAATGATTGAAAATCCCTGACTTTAGCCTCATACTCATTGTTTATGGCATGTCTTAATCTTGCAAACATCATCTCGAACGATTTATCCAGCATAGCAAACTCATCTAAGTCTTGGGAATTCACTTGTAACGATAGATTTTCAAGACTTATATTTTCAATTTTATTGGTAAGAAGTCTCAATGGTAATGTGAGCTTCTTAATCAAAAAGTTATAGATAAAAACAGTAAATAACAATAGTATTAATGAAAAGACAAAAATAATTACAGTATTGAATTTAATTTTATTCATGGAATAATTTGATTTGTCAACAATTACAGTATTCCATCCCATATACTCAGAAGTATAATTTGCCAACATATAATTCTTTCTTTTATAATCTCTATAGTCATTGGAAGCTAACCTATAATACCTACTTTTTTCTATTGTTTCATCTTCATCATCTATGTAAGGATACATAATATTGCCTTGGTCATCAAAAATATATACTTCAAAAGAAACTTCTTTTGACTCACAGATCCTCACTATTTTTTTATATGGAATCTGCAATTCCAGATAGCCTAGTTTTCTAGAATACATGGTCTTGAAAGTATCTATTGATGAAAAGACTATTCCTGGATCTTCTGACCAATCATCCAAATGAGCTCCTTTTTTACTTTTAATCAAATCTTCGACTGTATCATCAGTATAGAGATTGCAAGGATTATTCATAAGGTTTTCATTTGGTTTCAAATATGTAAAAAATTTATTATGGTCTGGTAAAAATATTACTACATTATATATATCATTTATAATGGTATATATGGTTGAAAGATTCTTAGACAACTTGGTCTTCTTCATGTAAAAATTTTCATCATCAGGATTATTGTACAGATCCATTACCAAATCAATATTACTACGATCCATTGTAAAAGCTATTGAAGCATTATTTACGCTTCTAAAAACCGTGTCTATCTGTGCTGAAATATCTCCAGCAGAAGATTGTAGATATCTATGTCTTATATCCAACACAGTATTTGATGAATAGTAATATAACGTTCCTGAAAACATTATAACGATGACCACAAAAATGGTAATAAATATGAATAATATCTTATTCTTGAATTTGAAATTTCTACACATGATAATCCTTTCAATATACCATCAATTTTTCTAATGTACATATTCTGTTATCCTTTTACAGCTCCTGCTGTCATTCCACTAATTATGTAGCTCTGAGTACAGATATATACAATTAAAATTGGTATAATACTTATTAACATATTAGCACATACCATACCATAATTGTAAGTATATAGTCCTTGAAAATTAAATACTGACATAGGCATTGTCCATTTCTTTGAATCTGGCATCAAAAACAGGATATTCTGAAAATCATTCCAACCAAATGTGAAGAGTAAGATAACATTAGTTGAAACCGCTGGCTTCAAAGTCGGAAGTATAATTTGAAAAAACTGTCGTAAAGGTCCACTTCCATCAATGATAGCTGCCTCATCCAATTCTCTTGGTATCACTTTAATAAATCCTGAAAACATAAGTACCGTAAATGGTATTTGAATGGCACAGTCAATAAGAATGATTCCACTGTAGCTGCCATATAAATTAAGCATTTGTAATAATTTTATGGCTGGTACAAAAGAAAATGGAGCAATCATACCTGCGATGAGATATGAGTACACAATTTTACTTGTTCTATCATTTCTTCTGACAATGGTATACGCTGAAAGAGCTGATGCAAATATAGTAATCACTGTAATGGATGTAGCGATTAGTGCACCGTTCAAAAATGCTCTTATTATATTTCCTTTCTTAAGTACATTAATAAAATTCTCAAACATCCATTCTTTTGGTAGTGTAAAACTCATAATGGCTGATTCAGTCTGATTCTTAACGGAGTTTAATAGTAAAAGCAACATTGGCATAGCATAAACATACAATATCACCAGACAAACAATTGCTATAAGTACCCTTGAAATATGTTTTTTCATGGACATATTCATTTTCATAATACATCCAGCCTCCTTTGTATTTTATTAATGACCAGTGCTACTATCGTTATCAATACAAATTGAACTGAACTAATAGCTGCTGGATATCCCAAGGAACCTGATGATAATGATTTAGCAAGGAACGTTGTCAATAACTCAGTTGATCTTCCTGGACCACCACCTGTTGTGGTATAAATAAGATCAAAAGCTTTTAATCCTGATATAATACTCATTAACATACATAAATTGATGGCATGCATTATGAAAGGCAATTTAATCTTGAAAAACTTAACAAAAGGTCCTGCTCCATCAATTTGTGAAACCTCTAATACATCTCCTGGAATTGATTGCAATGCCGCAAGAATCATGACCATACTCCAACCAGCTCCTACCCACATATCAATTCCAGCTACAGACCAGAGTGCAATATTGAAATCTCCAAGCCAGTCTCTTATCAATACAGATAATCCCATAGAATTTAGAACTGTATTAAAGAAACCATTGTATTTTAATATATAATTGAATAATATACCAATAACTACAGGACTAAACATGATAGGTGCATATATTAATGCTCTTAAATAATTTCTCCCCTTGAACTTAACATTCAAAAATAGAGCAAAAAGAAGTCCAATCAATGTTTTTCCTATGGATATGGTTACTGCGTATAAGAATTGTCTTCCAATAGCATCGGTAAAAGTTTTACCGTTATCTCTGAATAAAGCTATATAATTTTTTAATCCAATAAAATTAAAAGAATTACTTCTTACTGACGAATCAGTAAATGAAAGTACTAGCCCTAATGTCGCTGGAACAACATAAAAAAGAGTGAAAATAATTATTGCAGGGATTAAAAAGTACTTAGGATAATTCTTTTTTAATAATTTGCCTTCTTTCATCATGTCATTTATCACCTTTTAAATTGTTTGTTTATCTTTTATTACAAACATTATTTTATTATTTCATTAGCTTCATAAATATTGGGGGCTGTCTATTTATTACAGCCCCATCATTGTTACTATTCAAAATGTTACTTAAAAATTAGGAATATTTGCTGCTTTAGCATTACTCTCATATGATTTATGATGATCTTCAATGAATTCATCAACAGATATTCTTCCTGCCAATAATTCCTGATAGATAGCTATAATCTCATTATTATTCATAGGTACAATATATTTTGTGTCACCATGAGGTGCATTTTGACCTTTATCAACATAAGCTTTTATATCATCAAATACTTTTGGTAATTCTTCAATTTCTGGTACATCATTATAAGCTACTATACCAGGAGCATTTTTTATGTAAGCAACCACGTTTTCTGGTTCAATCACGAATCTTAAAAAGTCTTTAGCAGTATCAATAGACTTACTTGTCTTAGCTATATGATAACCTCCGCCATAACCAGATACAGGGATGCTAGGTGTTCCTGTAGATGTTGGTAATGGAATAAATCCTATATTGGTATCAGCATTATAACCTAGAATACCATCAACAACCCAGCTACCATTTAATAACATTGCAGATGTACCTGTAGCAACTTCATTCATGGCTTCTTCATAAGTAGCTGTCAAGAATCTCTCATTTATGTACTCTTTTTTAGCCCAATTCGCTAATGCTTCATATTGGACTTTGAATTCATTGATATCTGTCCATTTTATTTCATTGTTGTTTAATTGATCCCATACTTTATTATTTTCTTGATAAATTGTTCCTGAAACAGCATTTCTATGTTGAAGCAATGTCCAACCGTCTTTACCTGATATGAAAATTGGGTTTATATCTTTTTCTTTTAATGTAGAACAAACTTTATCAAATTCTTCAAATGTTGTTGGAACACTTGTTATACCTGCTTTTTCAAAAACATCTTTGTTGTAGAAGAATCCAAAAGAACTTACTCCTTCTGCTCCTGGGAAACCATATACTTTTCCATCAAACATTAATGAATCAAGTACAGGCTCACTTATACGATCGATAAAAGCTTCATCGGATAATTCAACCATAGTATTTTCGACATCATGAACTTGGAAAGGACCTTTGAATATATCTATGCCATCTCCACCAGCAATTCTTGCTTTTACTACACTATCATATTGATCATCAGGAATGGACTGCAAGTCAATCTTATTTCCTGTTTTTGTTTCCCATGCTTCTATTGCATTAATTACTGCATCATTATTGGCTTGGCTACTTGGAATTGCATAACTGATGGTTACCGATTTTTTCTCTTTATCCTTTTTATCATTTGTTTTATTAGCTTCAGACTTTGTTCCTTCTGATTTTGTAGTTTTATCATTAGTAGAACATGCAGTTAACGCAAATAATAAAACCAAACATAACACTGGAGCTAATAATCTCTTAACTTTTGAAAACATTTTTATCAACCTTCCTTGTATAATGTATTTACTCGTGCTATTATTAGTTGAGATAATTCCATAATTATGAAATATAATCCTATATACACAATTTGCAGTTATTATATTGAGTAGATTTCAACACATTGTGTTACAGTATCAATATGATAATTATGAGATTATCCTAAAAAATATCTCGAGTACAAAATAAATTATAGTACGTATATCTATATTCAACAATGTAGATATTTTACTTTCAAAATATAATATTTTTACTTTTACTAATTACATTCCAACAAGAAGGTGTCTTTATGTCAATAAAAACTTACGTAGTAGAGGATATAAAAATACTACGCGATAACATTATAAAAAAAATTCACCTGTTATCTTCTGACTTTGAAGTTATAGGATCAGCATCAAATGGTATTACAGCTTTAGAAGAAATAAAAAAGCTAAAACCAGTTGTTGTTTTTACAGACATCAAAATGCCAGTTATGAGTGGACTTGATTTAATCAAGGAAGTTAAGAAATTAAATCCTCATACGATATTTGTAATTATCAGCAGCTATAATAATTTTGAATATGCTAAAGAAGCTCTTACCTTACAAGTAACAGATTATCTTCTGAAACCCATTACTACAGAAAACATAGAGGAAGTATTAGAAAAAATCCGACAAAAATGTAAGGGAATAATAAAAGAAAATATATATAAGCTTATGATAAATCCCCAGTATCTACCTAATAACTATGAATCCATTTTTGACACTTATAATATTTTTCATATTTGTATTGGTAATAAACGTATTGATAATTCCTGTCATGATAGCAAAGAATTTTTTGAAGATTATTATACTTCCCTAAAATTCAAAAATTCGTCATCACAGGATATATTTTTTATACCTCATGCACGTTCCAATGAAATGACAATAATAGTGGGATTCTATAAAAAGAATAAGTATATTACAGATGAATTTACTCAACAGACACAGAGCTATTTCAAGGACAAGTATTCTGGTTTCAATTATACTATTGTAATCAGTCGTGGTATAACCTCCTTTAAGCAATTGTCCCAAAACTATATTGAAATTGGCTATTCTTTACTGGATAATATTATTTTCTCTAAATCCAATATAGTTTTTTTACATGATTCCAATAAACGTACAGCTAGTAAAAATGATAAAATCAACATCAATATGCTTATTACTTATTTGAAATCAAAGAATCGGAAATTATTCAAAAATGAGATTGAAAAGATATTCTTATACTGCGAAGAACGAAATATGTCTCAAGAAAAAGTTGCAAATCTCTTGAAAAACATATTTTCAATACTCCAAGAACATAGTGTTAATTTTGATAATAAAATGTTAAAGATAGAATATCTAATTGATGATGCATTATCCAATTGCTTTACTTATAATGAACTTATAGAGAAAATCATGGATTTATATAACAGTCTGATTTCTAAAGAAAGTATTGCTGATAATTCAGAAACACTTAACTCCCTCAATCCAGTTATTGAATATATTGACCGCCATTACTGTGAGAATATATCCCTCAATGAACTTGCTGATATGTTTGGTTTCAACGTTTCATATCTAAGCAGAGCATTCAAGAAGTATCAAGGTGTTTCTATTACATATTATATAACCAAATTAAAGATGGATCTAGCAGTAAATCTAATTAAAGAAAATCCATCCATATTGATAAAAGACGTGGCAAAAACTACTGGTTATAGTAGTCAATATTACTTTAGCAAGGTTTTCAAATCAACTATGGGAATATCTCCTTCGGAGATGTTTAAGGATAGAGATTAATAATATATACTAAAAACAAAGGCAATCATTTTATGTTACATATGATTACCTTTTTTCTATTTTTAGGTATAGAATAAAAACACCTACTATAGCATTTCTTAACTATTTCATTAAAAATATTAAATCATTGATTTAAATTAAATATTCTGAATATAATCCATTGACAAATATAATCAAATAATGTATTATAAAAATGCAAAATGTTAAAAATTGTTTTAATTATTTATTTTATATTTTTTTATGCTAATACTTTTATAAATAAGATATAAAGTTATGCTTTATATATATTTTTGTGTGCACAAATCCAAAAACTATAATAAAGAAGACGATAAAATTTTTAGATTATCATAGCAATTGTTTAATTATTCAATTCAATTCGGAAAGGAGAGTATGAAATTAAGTTTTATACAAAAATTATTATGAAGAAAAAAATATCTATATGTTTATCTTTAGCATTAATTTTAACTTTAACAATCGTAGCAAGTGCTGCTCAACTTAGTCCTTGGGCAAGTATTAGTAGTGGGTTAAATGTAGAAGTTGCAACTTCATTTACTCCAAGTTGGGAAACAGAATCTAATGATACTCAATATGGTGTTAAAGTAGGTAAATACATAAAAAATAGTTGGGTTAATATATACGAAGGGTCATACAACACAACTAAGATAAGTGATGTTTATTACAGACCAAGTACAGAATGGGTTTATACAAGCTTGTCAAAAATAAACAACCCATTAAAGACAGCTACTTGTACATATGGTTGGAATTATCAATAGAATAGTTTAGTAACAAGATAAATAGCGAAGAGATATTTCTTGTCTTTTCGCTATCATTTGGAGGGAAATATGAAATCATTTTTATATAAATCCAAGTTATTGATTTCAATATTCTGTGTATCAGCTTTTCTAATAACACTTGCTAGTGCCTCTATTATAAAATTCGGTGGTACAACTACCAAAGAAATTCCTGGTATATCAGATGATTACATAATAAGTGATATTAAATTAGTTGAAAGCGAAAATAATGATGAACTAAAAATCAAAAACTTGATTAATAATATTAAATCCCAAAATAATAATTATATGGTGGTTAAAAGATTTAAGATAGGAAGGGGTATTCTTTATTCTCCGGATTATAACTTTCAGTTAGAACTTTTAGATGGACGGTTATTTAATAATATTGATTATTCAACCCACGCTAATGTTGTTATTATCTCTAATGACTATCTATCTGAATGCATTGAAAAAGGAGATAAACTCTACATTAATCACTTAGGACTCCCTTATGAGGTCATTGGTGTTTTTGAGGGAACAATAGGAAATTCTATTGATGAAATTATGTATTATGTAAATCTTAATAGTGATAACTTAAAAAGCGAATCGATTCTAGGCATATATTACTTTGATTTTAAAACTAAAACTCGTGAAAAATTCGATAAGATTAAAAAATTTATTTTAAACCAGAATGAAAAAATAATTATAAACTATCAACAAGGAATCAATAAAGATGCCTCAAAAATAACACGAGTTGTATCTAATTCCAAGTTAATGATAATAATTATTTTAATCGGAGGTATTCTGGTTATAATGAATGCATTCTCAAGTACTATTGTATGGATAAGTGCGAGGAAGAGAGAAATTGGATTAAGAAAAATGTTTGGATGTAAAAACTATCAAATCTATATTTGGCTAATAAAGGAATATATTAGAATAATTTCTATAAGCTTTGTTATGGGTATGTTACCGGCAATTATATTAATCTTTAACTCAAAATCTATGCAATCTGTACCATCAATATATCATTTATTTGGTGATACTTTTAATGTTTTATATATAATTGTTGCTTTTGTTATTCTTTTATTTTTAGGAATATTAATATTAATGTTATCTTTAAAACACTTTAATAAGATAATAATATCAAAAATTTTGAGGTGAATATAAATGATACAATTAAAATATTTAGGTTATGATATCTATAAAAACTTGCTAAAATTTGTTTTCACATGTATTCAGTTTATTGCTGTTTTATATTTATTCACCTTTGTTATAAATTTAGCAGATGAAGCAAATATGGTTGAAAATGAAATGATTTCAATGATGGAAAAAATGAACATATATATTCTTCAAAATATAACAGAAGATTATCATTTTAGCAGACTAGTGTCTGGTAATGAATACTATAGCAAAATGTTAGAATTAGACCAATTCATAAAAAACAATGAATCTGTTGAACAATATACCGTTGATAGCAGTATGGATGCTGTATTTGAAAGTAATGTTGCATTACCTAAAAAAGCTGTAGAATATGAAAAAAATGGGAGATATAATATAACCCAAATAAGAGTAACTGGTAATTTTTATATGATTTTTGATTTAAAAGGTGACTTTAATATAAATGAAATCAAAAAGTTGTATGACAGCTGTAGTAATACTAATAATATACCAGTAATTTTAGGGGCTGATTTCAAAGATTACTATAAAAAAGGAGATATAATATATGACATTCAAAGCAAACCTTATGAGGTAATAGGTTTTTTTGAGAAAGGACAATATTATATAGCTCCATATAGAGAGTTAAAAATATTTTACTTGGATTCTGTATTTGTAGTACCAAGTATTTCGATGTCTAATGATTCCCTTAACTATACATTTAATTTTCTAGCTTCATACTTTATATCAGATAACAAAGAAAACATGAAAGAGATTGTAAATAAGTCAAAAGATTTAGGTTTGTATGATTTAAAAATTAGGAATTTCAAGAAACAACTCCAAATAATAAGTCAAGACAAAATCGAAGCCGTTCTCTTTAATATGACTTTAGGTATCCTCATACTTATAATGAGTGTTATAGGCTTGTTTGGTAATATAGCCCAATTCATTTCTGATAATATGTATGAATTTTCAGTGCATCTAATATGTGGTGCGAGAAAAATAAGTATATTTATAAGGGTTGCTTTACAAGTAACGTTACTAATAATTATATCTAATGCAGTTAACTTGTATATTTTTCATTTTAACAAAGCCTCCATATTTACTTTAGTTGGAAGTATAGTTTTAGGAGGATTAATTTTGATTTACCCATTAATTAGTATCTATTCAAAAAACATAATAATGTTAATAAGGAGATATTCAAATTGAGTATAATTGAATTAAATAACATTTCAAAAGTATATAAAGGAAAAGGTTATGAAGTACATGCATTGAAATCTATTAACCTAAAAGTCAATCAAGGTGAAATACTTGGTATTATGGGCACTTCAGGCTGTGGAAAAACTACGTTATTAAATATCCTTGGATGTCTTGACACATCAAGCGCAGGAACATATCTCTTGAAAAATAGGGATATTACTAGCTATTCTTCAAAAGAAAAAGCAAATCTTAGAAATAAATGTTTTGGATTTGTATTACAGGATTTTGCATTATTAAATTATTATACTGTAGAATCAAATATTGAACTGCCTATGATCTATGGAAAAGTAAAGAAAACGGTTCGCAGACAAAGAATACGTGAGCTTTTAGAAGTATTAGATATTAGTGAAAAAGCAAAACATTACCCAGACATGCTCTCAGGTGGACAGAAACAAAGAGTGGCTATTGCAAGAGCTTTGTCACTTGATGCAGATATAATTCTAATGGATGAACCTACTGGTTCATTAGATGCTGAGAATACTGAATCTCTTATGTCAATGATTAGTGAAATACAATGCATGAATAAAACAATTATAATAGTAACACACGATAATGAAGTAGCTAAACATTGTGACAGAATTCTACATATACATGATGGAATAATTAAGATATAGTATAAACTTACATATAGTATAGAAGGGGCTTACCCTAGCCCCTTTTAATCTTTGATTATAGAAATTTCAAATTTCCTACACTATATTTCATTGATTGCCGATATATTTTTGAGTATATCATCATAATAATCTTTCCCCAACTCATGCAAAAAGAAATGGCTTCCCTGGAATTCTTTTAGCATAAACATGTCTGTTGTAACCAGTCCCCATCTTTCCATCAACTTTTTATTAGCATCAAAATCCGCTTTTCCCGCATGGGCTATAATAGGAATATCAACTACTTCATCTTTATAAGCTAGGGACTCATTTAACTTATAATCATTTTTTATTGCAGGTATTATGACTTTTAGTATTTCTTCATTTTCCAAAATTTCTCTAGGTGTTCCATTATTTCTTTTTAATTCTTTTACTAATTCATCATCTTCCATATAGGTCTGATACCTGTCTTTTATATCATCTACAGGTGCATGTCTACCAGCAACAATCAAGGAAGAAGGCTTATTATTATAATCATTCTGTAATATGAAAGCTGTTTTAAAAGCTATCATTGCTCCCATACTATGACCATATAGTGTATAATCTTGTCCACATGATACTTCATTTATGGCTTTAGCTACTTCTGGAATCAACTCTTCGTAGTTTGAGATATAATCTTCAGTCATTCTAGTTGCTTTACCTGGTAATTCAATAGAGAATATATCTATATCAGTATCATACATCATCCAAGATCTATAATTAGAAGCACTTCCTCCTGCATGATGAAAACAAAATACTTTATGTTTTTTCTTGTCTTTTAATGAATTAATATCTTTGAATGGAAACCATTTCTTATATCTTTCCATGATTAGCTATTATCCCCTTTCTCAATTTTGATATTATCAATCTTCATTATTGCATTGGTCACATTAATTACAGAAATTAATTTATTTCTTTCATCTTTTACTTCAATAGTCCATAGATGGGTTCGTTTACCTCTATGAATTAGTCTTCCTGTTCCCTGTAAATAACCACCTATTCTTTTAGGTCTAAGATGATTAGCCGTTATGTTCTGACCTACCGCTATGTAGTCTTCATCAAGAATATTCTTTGAACCTAAACCAGCCAATGTCTCTGCAAAAGTAATTGTCAATCCTCCATGAACTATACCATAACTCTGATTATAAAAATCAGTAATATCTATTCTTGCTTCAATATAATCATCCGCTAAAACCAACGTCTTGATATCCATGACCTGTAAAATATTCAAACTCTATACCTCCCTTTTATTGTAATACGTGGTGTATTTTTTAAGTCTATCCATATTTACTTCATAGCCGAAACTATTTCTACTGTTTAATTCATAATAACTTTCCTCAAATTCAAGTGGTGGAGATATCAAATCTTCATTAAAATATCTAGAACTTGAAGACAAGTCACCTTCCATACAATTATCCCGCAAAAAAGCAAGATTGACTTGTATCATCTTTCCTATACTGCTTTCAACCATGCTTCCCATCCAAAAGGGTATCTTATTAGCTCTGCATATCTTAATGGCTTCTTTTGTATAATGTATGCCCCCTAATCGGGCAGATTTTATATTGAGCATTTTAATTGCTTTTATTGAAATAGCTCTTTTCAGCTCTTTTATATTCATAATGCTTTCATCAAGACATATGGGCATTGTCAATTGTTTTTGTAATAAAGCAAGTTCTTTTATTTTCTTATACCCGATAGGTTCTTCTATACAAACAAAATTCATGGAATCATAAATTTTAAGTTCCTTAATATCGTCTATAGTAAAACTTCTATTGGCATCTAATAAAAATCTAAGTTTAGGGAAATCGTGTACTATTTTTATTATCTTAGTAAGACTAGTTTTAGGTTTAATCTTTAGTTTGAATCTTTCATATCCTTTATTAGAGTATTTTTTAATATTATAAGTTAATGCTTCATACTCCATATCACCAAGTGCTATTCCACCTTTTATCTTACCCTTTAAGACCTCTCTATCAAATAGATAATCCATAGCCTTTATATTTTTTGTTCGACAATATAAATCTATTAGAGCAGATTCTATAGCTGCTATTGTCATAGGATATTCATTGTTAATTATTTTATGAATTTCCAGAGGTTCATCCATTTGTAGGTTCAATAATCTATTTATGTAATCATTTTCTAAAATATATAATGAATTATCTATAGTTTCATCTGTATAAAATGGTTCTTTAAAAGCAACTACTTCACCATATCCATAATTCCCATTATCATCTGTTATCTTTATCACTATGGTTTCCCTGTCATGGAGACTTGATTTTGATGAAGTGAATGTAAACTTGATATCAAGATGTATTTTAAAAAGTTCAACTGTCTTTATCTTCATATTCACAACTCCTTAGAGCTTTTTTCATTATTTTTCCTGTGTGATTCTTAGGCAGACTATCCATGAAATTGATCTCTTTAGGTATTTTATAATTGGCTAACTGTGATTTTAGGTATTCTAGTATATCATCCTTGGATAATTCTGTAACAATATATAATATTGGTACATTACCCCATTTGGAATCTCTTTTTGATATGACAGCACACTCCTTTACATGAGGATTATTATATAAAATGTTTTCAATTTCTTGGGGATATATGTTTTCACCTCCAGAAATAATTAAGTTGGATCTTCTATCAAGTATATATAAAAATCCATTTTCATCAACATAGCCAATATCTCCAGTACCAAAATATCCTGATAATCTATCTTTATGTAAATATCCTTTCATAAGCATAGGTGATTTTATTGTTATTTCTCCTGCTAGGTAACCATCTTTTGTATGTTCCAAGAACTTGTCAGTATTTATTTTAATATCTACATATTCCATTGGTTTTCCTACTGATTTCAGTTTTTCCAAATTATCCAATACATTAAAATTAACTACTTGACTAGTGGTCTCAGTCATACCATAACTTTTATAGATAGGAATATTCAATTTTGTTGATTTGTTAATCAAATCATCTTCTATGAATTCTCCACCTAGAAGCATGACTCTAAGATTATGTTCTTCTATTCTATCTATTATCCTTCTTAACATAGTAGGTACCATAGATACCATATTAACCTTATTATTGTTTATTAGATTTATGACTTTTTCTTCGTCAAAACTTTCTAAGATAGTAATGCTTGTACCATTATAAAGGCTTCTCAATAAGATCATTAATCCTCCCACATGAAACATAGGAAGAACTAACAACCAATTGTCATCTAAACAGTATCCTAATGATTGTTTTGAAGCTTGTACATGACTTGCTATCTGATTTATTGTTATAGGAACAGACTTGAACCTGCCAGTTGTAGCACTGGTATTCATTATAAATAATACTTTATCATTCTCATGATTTTTGTTATTGTTACTATCAATATGACTTCCAATAATCTCTTTCTCATAAGGCTCCACAATATGTGTACCAAATACCTCTTTGAATGAAATGTATCTATTGTCACTTGAAAAAATCACAGATATATCTAATTCATCAATTTGTTCCTTTATCTCCTTATTCTTTAACATAGAATTTAGAAGTAGGGTCTCTACTTCTAAATTCATCAAGGCTAATAACATCATTGCAAATTCCACCGAATTATTAGATATGATTGCAACTCTTTCATGATCTCCTATATATTCTTTTAATTTTATTGTAAGTTTATTAGTCTCTGTATACACTTGTCTATAGGTAAGTGAATTAATAAATTTTTTATCTGGTATAGTTTGACTATGCTTATACAGTTGGTTCATAGTTATCACCATCAAGGAAATTTATAAAATTTATCAAAATCTGGTTCTCTCTTTTCTTTAAAAGCATCTCTGCCTTCTTTACCTTCTTCACTTGTATAGAATAATAGTGTTGCATCACCTGCTAATTGCTGTAACCCTGCTACACCATCTGTATCCGCATTAAATGAAGATTTTAAGAACCTTAAGGCAGTTGGTGAGTGTTTCAATATTTCTTTTGCCCATTTTACAGTTTCATTTTCTAATTCATCAAATGGAACTACGGTATTAACAAGACCCATTTCCATAGCTTCCTTAGCAGTGTATTGTCTGCACAGATACCATATTTCTCTTGCTTTTTTATGTCCAACTATTCTTGCAAGATAACCTGCACCATATCCACCATCAAATGAACCGACTTTTGGTCCTGTTTGTCCAAACTTGGCATTTTCTGAAGCAATAGTCAAATCACAAACTATATGTAGAACATGTCCTCCTCCAATAGCAAAACCATTTACCATTGCAATTACTGGCTTTGGTATAATCCTTATTAGATGTTGCAAGTCTAGAACATTCAATCTTGGAATTTGGTCATCTCCCACATAACCTCCGTTACCTCTAACCTTCTGGTCACCACCTGAACAAAATGCTTCTTTATCTTCACCTTCACCATGATTAGCTCCAGTTAGGACAATAACTCCAATACTGCTATCTTCTCTTGCTATTGTAAATGCATCTATTAATTCCATTACAGTTTTTGGTCTGAACGCATTTCTCACTTGTGGTCTATTTATTGTAATCTTGGCAATCCCCTTATGTGTTTCGTATATAACATCTTCATAGTTTCTAGTTCCTTTAATCCAATTAATCTTATTCATGTAATACCTCCATTTTATTAATATTTTTCTATATTTAATAGTCTAATCTCATTTAACAATTTGTTGATTGACTGAGTCTTTTCCATATGAACATTATGTCCGCTGGATTCAACTCTAACATGGTTTATATTTTTTATAATCTTAGTAAATTCCTCACCTATAGATGTATATTTCTCATCTAATTCACCACTTACATATGTGACACCTATATTAAGTTTATATAATTCACTTCTAAGGCAATTAACTCTACCTTGACTAAAGCCTATAAGTGAGTTGGATAATCCCCTAATATTATTACTGAGTCTAATTTTCTTTATAGCATTTCTTGCATCTTCATCTAACATTTTTTGAGTTTCAAATATTGATATATTACTCCAATAGGATTCAAACCACTCTATTCCATTATGTCTTATATCTTCAGCTAATCTGGAATCATTATCAAAACGTTTCTTACGCATTGATTCATCTTCTATACCATAAGAAGAAGATTCTAAGACTAGATGACTTAACTCATCTTGATATTCTAGAGCATATGCTAAAGCTATTCTTCCTCCCATTGAATAACCATATAAAATATACTTTGTATCGGTTATAGATTTAACTATATGATTAATAGCTTTCATTAAATATTTCACGTCATAGTATTTCATGTCTTTTGGTGATTGGGTTTTTCCATGTCCTATGAGGTCTATAAAAATCTTCTTATAACCTGTACAATCTAAACACCTAAAAGTACTCATGTTCTCTGAGAAACCATGTAAAAACACTATAGGTATTCCATTCCCTTCAGCTTCTACATTGCAAATGATATTTTCATATTTTATCTTCATAACCCTACTTAATATTTTTCCGTAATCATTTTATGTATTCTTTTACTCTCTTGTGAATCTATCATGACTTCTAATAAGTTGACACCTTTTGATTCAATAGCTTTCTCAAAGCTTCTCTCAAAATCTTCATAATCATTAATCAATCTGTAGTTGATATTATATAAGGTAGCAAGTCCACTGAAATCAATACCATGTTTAGTTAAAAACAAGTATTCAAAATTCCTTTCTTGACTCTGTGGCAAATATCTAAATATTCCACCGCCCCCGTTATTGATTAATACAATAACAATATCAGCACCTTCCATCTGAGAGACTAACAAACCATTCAAATCATGATAGAAGGACAAATCACCTATAAGTAAAACTGTATTATCAGCAACCTGTGCAACGC
The DNA here is from genome assembly GCF_054408565.1 of Vallitalea sediminicola. Classification (NCBI taxonomy): domain Bacteria; kingdom Bacillati; phylum Bacillota; class Clostridia; order Lachnospirales; family Vallitaleaceae; genus Vallitalea; species Vallitalea sediminicola. Next base: position 134,898 of record NZ_BTPT01000037.1, on the reverse strand, counting down.
CTAATGCCGATGAAACAATCCCATCAATTCCATTAGCTCCTCTATTACAAAGTATCTTGATATTTTTCTTATACTTATCTCTAAAATAGCTATCTACATTGCGGATTGACATACTATTAGCAACAAAGAATCTAGTATCTTCCTTCATGGATTTTTCCATCATCTTTATTATATTACCTTCAACTATAATTTCTTCTTTTACCACATCATCTATGTTTTTGGTGTATCTTGATTGAAGATTAATCCATTTTTCAAGATAACTACAATCACTTAGATTATAATTAATCAGATTACAAAAACTTTGTGCACCAGCCACAATATAATCTGTAATAGAAAGAGTTGAACTAACATAGCTAAACTCTGGTGCAACCTTAATATATCTAACATCCTCATTATATTTAATGAATTTATTTAAAGGTTTTGATACAAAAATGTCTCCAAAATGAATTATATAATCTGCTTTTAGTTCTGAATATATCTCTTCATTCTTTAATATTGAATCATATGTATATATTATATTTTTACTTTCCTTACTTCTAAAATTAGAAATAGGATCAGCTAATATTGGAATTTTCAATTTTTCTGATAATGCTATTACTTCATCAAAATAATTTTGATTGGTATCAACACCACATATGATGATACCTGATTGGTACTTAGAAAAATCTACGTCCAAGTTATAATCATTACCATTATATGATTCATAAAAATTATAAGTATGTTTTCTTCTACCTAGAGTAAAATTCAGTTTATCAAATTCTGGAACTAAAGGATCTCGCAATGGTACATTGATATGTACTACTCCCTTAGGTAAAGCCATAGCCATACTGTAACTTCTATCTATCACTGTCCTCACATATCTATAATATAGTTCATCATCTTTTGGTAATGCTAATTCTTCATAATGTTTAACAAAATTATTATATATATTGTTTTGATTTATGGATTGAGGTGCACCAACATTTCTTAGTTCATGGGGTCTATCTGATGTAAGTACTATAAGTGGTATCTTAGAAGCCGCTGCTTCCGTAACAGCTGGCAAATAGTTACAAGCTGCAGTACCAGAAGTACACACTAATATCACAGGTTCACCTAATTCTTTTGCTATTCCTAGAGCGAAAAATCCAGCCGAACGTTCATCAATATTGATATATGTCTTAAAATCCCCTTCCATAAAAATCATGGATAAGGGTGTTGACCTAGACCCTGGACTAATTACTACATGTTTTATTCCTAATAAATATAATTCATCAATTAATGCCCCTATATAGTTAGTCATAAATTATCTCCTTATAAACACTCTAAAATAGTTTTAAGTTTTCCTTCCGTTTCTATATATTCTTTTTTACAATCTGAATTCTTGACTATACCACAACCTGCATATCCATACAGCCTGTGCTCTTCAATCATTCCTGATCTTATTCCAACTACAAACACACCATTACCTGATTCATCTATCAAACCTATAGGCGAAGCATACATACCTCTTTCGTGAGGTTCGTATTTTCTTATTATTTCTAGTGCAATATCTCTTGGAGTACCTCCTAATGCAGGAGTTGGATGTAGTCTATCCCTCCAAGTGATAATATCATCAGTACTATCTGTCAAAAGTTCAGTATGTAGATGATAAAGATTTTTTGCTTCCAAAAGTTTTCTTTTGGAAACATATGTATTATTACCATATTTCTCTAAGGTCTTTTTGATTGTTGATACTACCAAATCATGTTCATGGGAATTCTTCTCGTCTTTTAAAAATTCTTCTCTGTTCGTAGAATCATCTTTCTTATCCTTGAGAAGAGTTCCTGCTACAGCATGACTAATTATTTTATTTTTCCTTTTTTCTAATAATACTTCTGGTGTAGCTCCTAAAAAGCACTTACTTCCCTTGGAATAAGCAAAGATAAAATTCCCTGAATTATTTTCAATCAACCTTTTTATTATAAATTCTTCTCTTGGTTTCTTAGATAAATCAACGATAACCTCTCTTGATATAACAACTTTATTGATTTCATTACCTAGTATTTTATCGTAACTTATATTAAATAATTCTTCCCAATCACTATAATCTGTATCAGCAAGAGTATAATTATAATACTCTTCGTCCATTATATTATCTTGGAACTTCTTATCTATCCCTTGATAATATAGTGTCTGTTTGTTATCTTTGACCTTTAAATAGTATGAAAACGCAATATTTTCCGACTTGAAATCATTCCATATACTATTCTTTATGCTATTAAAAAATGTTTTTGTAGAAAAAATATATTTGTATCCTTTAAAACTTTCGTTACGTTTGAAAGTCTTCAACCTCTTAGCACCCATTATTATTTCTTTTTTGTTTGGATTATAAAATAAAAATTTTTCTTCATCTTGGAAATCATTCCAAAAAGAGAATATATTATTAAGATTCAATGATTTCTCTTTATACATATAATAACCTCTCTTATACTATAATTAAGCAATATCTCTTCCTACAGCTTTTGCTAATACTCTTAATTCCTTAACTAGTTTTTTATAACAAAATGGTGTCAATGTCTGCTGTCCATCTGATACTGCATTCTCTGGATCTTCGCAAACCTCTATTATTAGTCCATCTGCTCCTACCGCTATGGCTGCTTTTGAAAGAGATGATACCATCCAGTCTCTTCCACATGCATGACTTGGATCAACAATTATAGGCAGGTGACTTAATCTTTTAATAGCCACCACAGCGCTTAGATCCAATGTATTTCTAGTGTAAGTTTCAAATGTTCTTATTCCTCTTTCGCATAGGATTACTTTATCATTACCATTTGCCATTATGTATTCAGCAGATAATAAAAATTCTTCTATTGTAGCAGACAAACCTCTCTTAAGCAAAATTGGTTTATCGATTTTACCTAATTCTTTCAGAAGGGCATAGTTCTGCATATTTCTTGCACCTACCTGTATGATATCTGCACATTCAACAAACTGCTCCATATAATCTGCTGACATTATTTCTGTAACTATGGGTAATCCCGTTTTCTTGCCAGCGTCTTTTAGATACTCTAATCCAGCAGTTCCTAATCCTTGAAAAGTATATGGTGATGTTCTAGGCTTAAAAGCTCCTCCACGTAAAAATGAAGCTCCATCCCTTTTAACTTTCCTTGCTATATCATCTATCTGCTGTTGACTCTCTACAGAACAAGGTCCTGCAATTAATGCTATGTTTTTTCCTCCTATAGTTTTTCCTTTGATATTATAGACAGAATCCTCTGAATGAAATAATCTATTTGCCTTTTTATATGGATCTTTGATCTCTATGTATTTCTTGACTATATCTATAGATTCAATACTATATGGGTCAATTTTATGAGTATCACCACTTAATATGAGAACCTTAGAATCCAGACCATTAACTTCATGTGCTTGTACATTCTTATGGTCCAGTATTTCTAATAATTTATTAATATCCTTATCTTGTGATTGAGATCTTAGTACTAGTATTGTAATTCCTCCTATCATTTAACTCTTCTATATTATTGTGACCATTCATTTATTGATTGTATTTTTAGTTAATATTGGTTTAAAATATTTCATTGCACTAAATAATGCTGTATTATTTTTATTTTCAATCTAATTCTAGTATAATTGATAATGATTGTCAATATCTTTTACTAATCAAAAAAAATATTATATAATTTCACCTTTTTCAAATTCATTAATTGTTTCAGAGGACACAATCCCTTTGTTATTCATTTTTTCTACGAAACTATCTACAGAGATAATATCTGTCACATAGTATGTACCATAATCATTTGGCATAGTATCCATCATTAGTTCTATGACATTAGCACCTACAATGCCTGATATATCATTTCCTGCTCCTTCATATAGGAGGTTCCCTACTATTTCTATTTCATTATTATCTTTTATACCTTCACAGGTTATATGAATCATAGTAAAATCATTATTATTAATATCTCCTATAAACTTCCCAGTCATTTTTTTTGCTAGTTCTTCTTTACCTAACCTTTTGCTGTCTCTCTTAATTAACATAGCATTTTCAATATCTTCTTTATTAAAGAAAGTATTATAGAAATATGCTTCATCTATATTATTGATCTGACACATCTTTTCAAATTCTACATTAACTATAGGGTAACAATATCTGTTCTTGGCTGGTTCGGGGAGATTGCACTTATGTATTTTATTGTTATATATATTAGTAATGCTTCCCCTATTTATATATTTCATCCCCTTACCAACATTATTCAGGATTCCGCATATGTAATCATATGCGGAACTGAAAGATAATTTCCCTTGAGTAGTAAAATAGAATTTTAGGCTATTTACAAGGTCAAAATATTTTTTGATGATATACATAGGGTATATCTCTGTTAATCCTGGGTAAACTCCACAAGCTATAATAAATAATAACTTTTTGGATTTTATTATGTTATCTTTACTTTTTAATAACTCATAGAGTTTCTCTCCACCTGAAACATCTACATAATGTACGCCTTGTTCAATACATGCCAATGCAACTTTATCTAATATAATTTCACTAGGACCTGAACAATTCAAAACTATATTACATCTACTGCAAAATCCTTCAAGCTGTACCTTATTATTAATATCAACTTGTACATATTCTTTTATGGAATCAGAAACGTCAAACAGCTTTTCTAATTTGTCCTTGTCTCTAGACCCTAGAAGTAATTTATAATCTGTATATTCCATAAGAGTCTTAACAGCTTTTTTTCCAACACTGCCTGTTGCACCTAAAATACCTATAGTATTTCTTCTCATATTCAAACTACTCTTGTTATATTTCTCCTTCTTCATACTCTTCATCATCCTTGTTTAATTCCTCATCAATAAAACTTGCTAATGATTTTATTGTAGGATTATCAAAAATATCTTTTAAAGCTATATTGATATTTTTCTCTTTAAAAACATTTATTACTTGAATAGCTAATAATGAATCTCCACCTAGTTCGAAGAAATTATCATCTATACCTAACTCTTCATATTTTAAAATATTACACCATATAAGAGCGATTTCTTTTTCTGTATCATTAGTAGGATATCTCTTATCACCCATAAAAGACATATTAGATTTTTCGTTCATCTCTTTAATCTTTGCTCTATCTATTTTCCCATTATTAGATAAGGGGAATCTATCTAGTACAATAAACTTCTTAGGCATCATATAATCTGCGAGCTTATGACTTAATAATTCTTTTATCCTTTCTTGGTTAAAAGAATAATAAGTGTCTTTGGCTTCTGCTATGAAGAAATTATCCATATTGTAAACTCTCTTATAACTACTATCTTTTAGTAATTCTATCCATCTGTTAGCTGATAAAAATGGTAGTTTATCCTCTTTACGCTCATCCATAAGGCCTTCATATCCATCTTCAAAGAAAGCCGTTGTATTAAGAATCAATTTATTATTTTCTGTTGGTTCAACAAATAATAGATATCCTCCCGGTTCTATCATATCATTAAGATATTTTACTGTTTTCACTATATTATCTGCTCTATGAAGGCAATTGTCTGCAATTATGATATGGTATCTTTCGTCTTCATAACCTTGCTCCATGGCTGATTTATTCATATCAAATAATCTGTATTCTATTGTATCTTCTAGACTTTCTTTTTTCTTATTCAAGAAAAAATTGGATTCATCTGAATAAGTATATTCTACATTGGTTCCTAAACCTTCTAGCAAATCTTTTGTGATATTAGAAGCTCTGCTCCCTATTTCTAACACCTTTACTTTCTTGTCATCCGAATGTATTTGTAATAATTTATCAAATACTTGTAACATCATCTTTTTATTATAATCTGTGGTCAGATTATATTTATTAAGATATTCTGGTGTTAGAAATACCTCTTTTTCCTCTAACAATAGCTCTAAAGGTTCTATCTCACCTCTTAATATCAAATTATAAGTCTTAATATCACGTCTAGTTTTATTGATTATGTCCAATGCTTTTGCATATACATCCTCGTGTGATTTTATATATTCAGCATTAGGCTTAATAGGAATTTTTACTAATATTAAACTATCGCAATAATATCTATTATTTTTTATATTGATAATGTTTTCATCTATTAACATGCCCAACCAACTGTTAATAAGTGTTCTGTATCTAGCTATATAACCTGCTCTTTCCATTATTTCATTAATTGTATATTCCTTGAATGCCTCATCAAATATTCCTACCTCAAAAAAAGCTCTGCATATACCATAAATGCTGGCATAATCAGTGAACCTACGAAATTCATCTAAAATTCTATAATAATCAGGTGTCTTAATGTTACTATCTATACTAGTTATATACTTACTTAATTCATTCCAATGATATAGAGTATCTACAGATTCTACTTTCACTTCATCATATATCTGCTTTTCATCTTCTATAATTAGATTAGCTACTAGATACCCTACACCTAAGTCTTTACCATCCATAAGAGTCACTACGCTATCTCCGATACCATCTATACCACTAATTGCTGATTCAACCTCTCCTAATTCAACACGATAACCATTTATCTTGACTTGCTGGTCTTCTCTTCCAAGAAACTCAATATTTCCATCAGGGAAGTATCTTGCCATATCACCTGTATAATATAATCGTTCACCTTTTTCTGAATGATATATGAACCTTTCTCTTGTTTTTCCTTCATCTTTCCAATATCCTCTTGCAAGACCTTCTCCAGCTATATATAATCTACCTTCTACCCAGTTAGGACAATCTTCCATGAGTTCATTCAAGATATGGTATCTCTGATTAGTAATGGGCTTTCCATAAGGTATGCTTTTCCATTTATCATTAATATCTTCCACTATAAATATATTTGACCAAATAGAGGCTTCTGTTGCTCCTCCTAGACCTGCTACAACAGCATTTTCAAATCCAGCTTTTATTTTATCAGGCAGATTAAGAGGTATCCAGTCTCCACTTAACAATACTAATCTAAGTGAAGAATTATTAATCATCTTATTACTATTGTCATATTCCATAAGCATCTGCATGAATGCAGGAACAGTATTCCATACAGTTATATTCTTTTGATCTAATAGGTCAATCCAATAATCAGGTTCTTTTGCTTTTGTACTTTCAGGTATAACAATGGCTCCTCCACAGGATAACATTCCAAATATATCATAAACAGATAAATCAAAATTAAGGTTTGATAATGCTATTATCCTATCATTATGATCTATATTAAAACGCTTATTTATATCTAATATAGTGTTAACCGCACTTATATGATCTATGACAACTCCCTTTGGTACTCCTGTTGAACCAGATGTATATATTACATAGGCTAAATCATCAGGTTTTGTCTCGTCTATATAATCATCTATGGTTTTATTAGATATCAAAACTTCGTCAACAGATAGCTTTATTGCTCCTTCTATATCAATCTCATTATATAGAATAGATTGGGTCAAAATTATATTTGTATCAGCTTCTTTTAATATTACTCTCATTCTGTCTACTGAATTACTGGAATCAATAGGTAAATAAGCAGCTTTTGCCATCATCACACCTAGAACCGCTGGAATCTGTTCCCAACCCTTGTTCATGACTACAGCAATCAGGCTCTTATCATCAATGTTATTTTCTTCGATATATTTTTTTATTTCATATGCATACAAAAATACTTCTTTATATGTTAGTGTTCTATCATCATTGATGACAGCTATATAATCAGGATTTTCCTTGACTTGTTTTAAAAATAAGCTTATTAATGTTTCAGAAACCATAGGAGCTTTTGTATTATTTGCTTCTATTCTTGACTGGTCTAAAATATTAATTAGATTGCATGTACTATCTGTCCAAGTATCCTTATCAACCGCCAAATCGGCTAACAATTTTTCATAGGCTGACATCATTTCATTAACCATTCCATTAGGAAAAATCCTATCAATTACATCCCAAAATAGATATAGATTACCTTCCTTTTCTGCTACTTGATGATCCAGCCATACTTGTGGTGTTTCTGACATATTGTACTTGATTTTGGGAAAATCGCCATTTCCCCTATCTCCTTCTAAGCCTATTCCTAGACCACTTGTAAATACTATTGGCATAATAGGTGATGAATTATCTTTTAAACTGAGTCTACTGTATTCTCTTTGTACTTCAACACCACAAAAATATGGATGGTCAAGATTTTGCCATAATTTCTTTTGTACATTTTTACATCTTTGTAAGAATGTTGTACCAGCTGCTCTATCTACTGACAACATAACAAGAGAAGTAAAATCCCCAATAATATCATTTATCCTATTATGAACAGGTAATCTATTAAACCTAGTTAAGTTAATGGTGAAACTTTGACTCTTACTGAACTTTCCTATCACTTCTGAAAATGCTGTTAATAAAATAGCTGAAGGTGTAATATTTTCTTTTTTCCCTATTGATTTTAGTTTATTCCACATATCACTACCAAGTACAGATTCATAATGACTGAATCTCTCTGATTCAAGAGAATCAGGATTGTTTTTAATGGGTAATTCTGGTGCAGGAGGCATACTCTTAATTTCATTCAACCAATACTTTTTATCATTTTCATATAGTGAGGTTTCTTTTATCTTCTGTAAAGCCAATACATAATCTCTAAAGGAAAGCTGTATTTCTGGAAGTCTATAATCTATATCTCCATATAAATTCTTCAATTGTTCCATGAATAATGAAATACTCCATCCATCAAATATAATATTGTCAAAGTTCATATGTAGTCTTATCTTATCATCGTAATAAGTTGCCTTAATATCAAACAAAGGCCATTTATCTATTGATAAAGTTGTATGTGAAATTTCTTCTCTTATTTCATCAAGTTTTTTTTCAACATCAATATTTGGAGCACCTCTTAAATCTGTAGTTTTAATATGATATTCTTGTACTTTTTCTAATATCATCTGTCTATGTTCTTCAGGTAGAATAACAGCCCTTAGCATATCATGATGCCCAATTAATATATTCAAGACATTTTCTAACTTATGTATATCAATTGTACTTCCTTCTAATTCATAATAATAATGAGTAGATACATTTCCTAGAGAGTACAAACCGCTGCGTCCTATTAGATAAGCCTGTTGTATTTCTGTTAATGGGAATGGTTCATATTTCATCTCATCATTTACTTCAATATATTTTGCTAGTTCTTTGTTTTCTTGGTAAGATTCTTCTTCATCATTTTTTTCTAAAGTTTTCTGTATATAGAGTATCTGTTTTTCAAAAATTGGCCTTGTAAATATTTCTTCTAGGGACAATCTTACATTTAATTTTTCAGAAACCAATACACTTAATCTAGTTGCGAGAAGTGAATCTCCCCCTAAAGCAAAATAGTTATCCTTAGTACTTATCCTATCTACTTGTAGTATTTCACTCCATATCTTGGCTAACGAAATTTCTAATGGTGTTTTGGGTAATATACACTTCTTAACATTATCTTCTTCTATATTCATCTTAGTCAAACTCTTAATATCAACTTTTCCATTAGATGTTATAGGCATTTGTTCGATTATGTTAAATGAAGTAGGTATCATATAATGTGGTAATTTATTTTCCAAGTAATCCAACAGTTTATTAGTATCTAATGTTAAATCCCCATTTTCTAATACTAAGAAAGATACTAGATATTTACCTTTCAAGTTATTTATAGGTATTACAACACTATCTTTTATATTATGAAATTTATTTATTGCTATTTCAATCTCTGTTAATTCAATACGATGGCCTCTTATTTTTACTTGAAAATCTTCTCTTCCAAGGAATTCTATATTACCATCTGATAGATAACGTCCTAAGTCGCCGGTCTTATACCAACGTTCATCATCATACATGACAAAGCTGCTCTTTGTTAATTGTTCTTCATTAACATATCCTCTTGCTACTCCATCTCCACCTATCCACAATTCTCCCGGTACATAGTCTGGACAATCTCTTCCTTGTTTGTCGACTACTCTGAATTTCTGATTGGTTAACGGCTTACCATAAGGTATAGACTTCCACTCATCAAGTATCGGTAATGTTAACTCGTAATGATTAGACCATATGGAAGCTTCTGTTGCACCACCTAGACCAACCATTGATGAATTAGCAGCAATCTCTTTCAACTTCTTGGGTAAATGAAGACCAATCCAATCTCCTGAAAGTAAAGCTAGTCTAAGTGTAGGCATATTGATGTGTTTACTCTCTGCCATCACTAGTAACATATCCAACAGTGCTGGAACAGAATTCCAAAGGGTTATATTATACTTGTTTATTAAGTTAACCCATTCCTCAGCATCTCTGTAGGATTCTTCTTTAATTAATACTACAATTCCACCAACACTTAGTAAGCCGAATATATCAAATACAGATAAATCAAATGCCGCTGAAGAAACACTTAATATTTTATCATTTTCTTCTATATCATACCTATTAATAATATCTGTTATAGTATTTAAAGCATTGAAATGAGTTATCTCAATACCTTTTGGTTCACCAGTTGAACCAGAAGTAAATATTATATAGGCTAGATTATCACTACCTATTTCATTAATCTGTGATAGTGATAGTCTATCTTCTTTTTTACCTTCTTCTATATTTAATATCTTGATAGAGGAGTCTAGATATAAGTTTTCTTCTAATTTATTATTAATCAGTAGATATTTTACATTTGCTTTTTTATACATTATATTTTGTCTAACTATAGGTTGATCGGCAGCAACTGGAACATAATGTCCGCCAATCGATACAATTGCCATTATAGCAATAATCTGGTCTACTCCTCGCTCCATAGTCATTCCTACTGCCATCTTTTCTTTAACGCCTTGCTTTCTAAGATAGTTAGCAACTTTTAGAGTATCATCAACTAATTCTCCATATGAATACTGTTTGCCTGTATTTGTATCTATTACTCCTATTCTATCTGGGCTCATTGAAGCATATTTGAAAAATGAAGTATGTAGATTACTTTCTAATTGTAAAGCATTTTTTTTATTTATTTCATCTCTTATCTTAATCTGTTTTTGTGGAATTAAGTGGGGTGTGCCATTCCATATATCATCATCAGTTCCTAATTGTTCTAGTAGTAAGGTAAACCTGTTAAACATATCATCCAGCATATCCTTAGGAAATAACTCTTCTACAGAATCCCATATAAGTAAAACTCCATCTTCATAATTAAAAATTTGTAAATCAATCCACACTTGGGGAGTTTGGGAAATCATATATTTTATATCGCCAAAAACTTCTTTAAACTCACTATTTATAAGTGACTCACCTAAATTACAGGAAAATACTACTGGGGCGAAATTTTTCTGCTCTTTATGTAATTTTGCTAAATCACGTTGAATTTCAACTCCTGAGTAAGCAGAATATTTCATGTTATTATGGAATTGTTCTTGTATCTTCTTAGCTGATGAAACAAAAGATTCTTCATTAGTAAAATCCATCTGCATGAGTAGTAGATTAGTGAAGTCTGCTACTACATTCTCTAGTTCTTTATCTAAACAATCTCTATTAAAAAGAGGAATGTTCATCAAAAACTTATTATTACTACTCCATCTTTCAATTATTTTTGCGTAAGTTGTCAAAAATATCATTGCAGGAGTTAATCCATATCCTGCTGCCTTTTGTTTTATACCTTCCCAACTAGATTTGTTAAGAAAATATTCATGTCTTTTGAATTTGACATCTTTAATTTCCTCTGGCTTTTTCGCTAAAGGTAAAGAAGGTGGTCCTTGTAATGTATCTAATATACTATCCCAATATTTTTTTGCTTCATTTTTCTTGACTAATTCATCTTGCTCAAGCTTTTTGAGATATCTACCAAAACTCCAGTTTTTTGGAGCTTTTGGCATTTGATTTCTATTGTAGATGGCTACTAGATCTCTTAATATTATCTGGAAGCTCTGAACATCTGCAACTAGTAAATCAATATCAAAATGAATTCTTGTGTTATTATAAGGCAATATACTAATTTCCATACCAGTCACTTTACCATTTTCAATATCCAAAAGTCTGTGTGCCATTCTTTTTCGTATCTTTTCAAGTTCAAGAGATATAATATCTTTTGTCATATCTTTTAGATCATGTATCACTATTATTCTTTTATCAGGATTTTTAATTATTTTTTGTTTACCCGTACTAGTATATTTGACTCTAAGCATAGGATGATGAGATATCAAAGTATTCCATGCCTCTTCCAATTTCTCTGGTATTACATTTTTCCCATCAATTTCAAGATATCCATGACAACCTACTCCGCCTAATATCTGATGTTTTTCCCTTCCTATCCAATAAGCATATTGTACATCTGTAAGAGAAAACTCTTCTTCGTCATCTATATAAACTATATTTTTATTGGTTTCTTCCTTTTCATTTACTTTATTCTTATTATCTATATTAATTTTATTTTTATTAATTAATTCATACCATTTTTCTGGGTATGGTTTTGATATAAGATCTACAAATGTTATTCTTACACCTTTTCTACGCCATATATTAGCCAATCTCATTATTTGCAGTGAACTTAGTCCAAGTTCCAGTAAATTTTGTGAAGCCGAAAAATCTATTGGTTCACCTAACATCTTATTAATATCTTCTTTTATATTTTCATAACTATATATAATATCATTCATAGCATACCTCCTTAATATTACTCCAGCATCTTCTTTAGTGTCACTTTATCCACTTTACCAACATTAGTTCGAGGTAAAAAATCAATTACTTCAATCTTATCTGGCATTCTATATGCAGCTATTCCTTCATTTCTTAAAAATTCATTTATCTCTGCAAAGTTTATATCATAATCATCAGTTATGATATAAGCACAAATAGCTTGTCCAAGGTTTTTATCGGGCATAGGAACTACTGCCGCATCTTTTATGTATTTGTATTTTCTTAGATAATCCTCTAGTTCAGCAGGAACTATTTTTTCTCCTGCTCTATTGATAATTTCTATGATACGTCCTCCTAGCTGTATGTTGCCTTCTTTAGTCATTCTTGCTCTATCACCTGTATGGAAAAAACCATCATCTGTAAATGCTTTTTCATTTAATTCTGGAGAATTATAGTATCCAGTAAATGTATATGGTCCTTTTTCTAGTAATTCTCCATATTCACCATCTTTTACTTCTACTCCATTTTCATCAACTATCTTGACCTCATCACCCTCTGAAATAGGGCTTCCTTGACAAGTAAATGCAATCTCTACAGGATCATCAAGAGAAGTGAAGCATGTTAAACCTTCACCTAATCCATATCCCTGCTGAATCTTGCATCCCATTGTTTCTGATAATCTTTCTGCGGTATCATATTCTATTTTGGTTGCACCAACTATTACCAATTTTATACTTGAAAAATCAGCGTTTTCTCCCCAATTAACAGCATCAAGCCATACTTCTCCTATGGCTGGTACTAATGCCATTACTGTTACCTGCTCCCTTTCTATCATAGGAAATACTTCATCTGGGCTTGATGTTTTACAAAGTACTACTTTTCCTCCTGATAATAGAGTACCTAAGACCCCTGGACTGCAAAATGGAAAATCATGTGCTATTGGTAAAAAAGCAAGATAAACACTTGTCTCATCTAATCCACATCTAACAGCACTAGCTTTAGCATTACACATATATGCCGAATGTATCTTAGGTATTAATTTAGGCTTTCCAGTTGTTGTTCCTCCTGATAATAAGAATAGTGCAGTTTCTTTATAAGAAGGTTTATCTTCAATATCAAAAGATTCTATGAACAAATCATTAAGATTAATGTAATCTCCTGCTTGTCCATCAATTATCATTAATTTTACACAAGGATATTTTTTTTTCATTTTCTCTGCCATATTTGTATAATCAAATCCTAAAAAATTAGTAGGTATAATATAAGCTACTGGTTCTGCAATATTAAAAACTCCATCCAATTCAGCTTCCCTATGGGCTGGTAATGAAAAAATTGGTCTTGCCCCTATACGAAATAGTGCAAAGCATGTAATAACAAAAGCAACTGAATTAGGTAGTTGGACTACAACATTATCCCTTTTTTCTATTCCAATTTCATGAAATCCTGCTGCTAATTCATAGACTTTTAGATTCAGTTCCTTATAAGTTATTCTTTTCTCTTCTTCAACCAATGCTATCTTATCACCATATTTTTCTGCCCAATTTTCAAGATGTTCTCCCATTGTAAAAGGTTCATAATACCCTTTTTTTTCATATGTATCATAAATATTATTAAAATTCATCATAATACCCCTTCCAATCTTTCTGTAATTTTAAAATGTATTTAAATTAAGTTAATTCATTTATCTTGTTGTTAAAGGTTTTGTAAGTAATTCAGCTAATTGAGATGCGTTTTTCTCATCTTCTATACAAGTAATATGATTTCCATTTATTTCAGTTACCTCAAATTCCCCTAAACAGAATTGTTTCCAAAAATTTATTGACCTCTCACTAGAATCAACTTGATACTTAAATTCTTCACGTGCTAATAAGAATCTTACATCTCCCATATAGATTGAAGGTTCAAATTGTGCTGCTTTGAAGCTATGAGAAAAAATGTTGAATATACCCATTACCATATTGACAGGTGTATTCTCTCCTCTTAACTTATACATTGTATCTACATAATCACTAAACCTTTCTTCTCTTGTCAATGTGCTTAGTCTTTTATATAAATTACTGACTTTCATACTTATCTCATCATCATTCAAATTACATAAAGCATTTTCAGGAATTTTATCTCTATACTTTTTAAATATTTTTTTAAATGCATATTCTAATTCATTCATAGTAATTTCATTATAGACTTGTGATAAACTAACATTAAAATTAGTTATGAAAAGTGATTCTAAAAGCAGCTCATCTTGTATTGCAACGTTTACTGAATAGCTTTCAATCAAAACCAAATCAAGTATATTTACATTGTTTTCTATTAAGCGTTTTGCCACTTCTACTGCTATTAAACCACCTAGACTATATCCAATAATCTGAACATCATTATTATTGTATTCCATAATTCTTTCTACGTAATCATCGGCAATATGCTCTATCAATTCCTCTGGTTCTATGGAAGAATATTTATCTGCATCTTTAACTGCTATTCCTATAACTGTACCTATACCTTGTTTTACAAGATGCTTTGTAAGATAATGGAAACTATTCATAGTTCCTAATCCTCCGTGTAAAATAATTCTAAGAGGTCCTTTTGCTTCTTTGCTGTAATTAATGATTGAAGCATTACTAGAATCATAGGATGAATGGGCTATTTGCTCTTCTACATTTCCCTGTTGCCTAATATATTTTGCAAGTGAATCAATAGTTGGATAATTCAATAATTGACGCAGTATAGCATCATAAGGTATATCTTTCTTAATGACTAATAGTTCTTCGTGTAGAATACCAGCAGCTTGTGCCATTATGAGAGAATCTGCTCCATAATCATAAAAATCATCTTCCTTACCTATTTCTATTACTTCTAAGGCATTTTCCATAATTGCTTTTAGTTTTAATTCTAATTCGTCAAATACTTCATTATTGTTTTCATTATTACCATTACTTTCATTATGTTTTTTGATACTAAGTAATTTCTTACGGTCAACTTTTCCATTTTGTGTTAAAGGAAAAATAGATAATATTGAAATAGAAGTTGGTATCATATACTCTGGTATATATAAAGCTAAGTACTCTTTTAATTCATCTTCTGTAACTTTAGGCGATTTTTGATTATCGTCTAACATAACAAATCCATATAGTTGGTTTTTGTTCTCTGTACCAACTATTACAACCGCTGATTTAACCTTCTCATCTCTATTTAAAGCCGATTCAATTTCTCCTAATTCAATTCTATGTCCTCTAATCTTGACTTGAGCATCTTTTCGTCCTAAGAATTCAATTTCTCCGCCAGGAAGGTATCTTCCATAATCGCCTGTACGATATATTTTATCTTCCTCATGGGTTATGAAACTTTGGGCTGTTACCTCTTTCTGCCCTAGGTATCCTTTTGATAAACCTTTTCCCATGATTCCTAGTTCTCCTTCAACTAATACTGGACAATCCCTTAGCTTAGAGTCAAAAACTTTAAATTTCTGGTTAGCTAGTGGTCTGCCATATGGTATACTTTTGCAAAATTTATCACTATCATCATATATGTGATAATTTGACCATATGGAAGCTTCTGTAGCACCACCCATACATATGATATCTGCATTAGGCATTTTATTTTTAATTCTATCTGGTAAATTTACTCCAATCCAATCCCCAGATAGAAATATTTTTTCCAAAGAGTTGATACTATTATTAGATACTTCCAAGTAATTAACCAGCATCTCCATAATCGCAGGAACAGTATTCCACATAGTTATATTGTTTTCTGATATTAATGACTGCCAATAAGAAGGGTCATTTAATTTACTATCGCTAGGATATATTATCTTTCCTCCCACACATAATAACCCGAAAATATCATAAACAGATAAATCAAAGCTAAGTTTTGATATTCCTAGAATAGAATCATCACAAGTAACCTTAAATCTATCATTAATATCATTTATAGTATTCAGGGCAGCTCTATGACTGATAGTAACCCCTTTTGGTACACCTGTGGAGCCAGAAGTAAATATTATATATGCTGTGTTATCTGAATTACCTGCATATCTTTCAATTTCTTCATTCCTCGGTACTAATTTATCAACTTCAATAACTTTATAGGCATCATCCATTTTTATATTTAACGATGATGTCATAAGTACAATGTTAGAAGATGATTGTTCTATTATTGATTCAATCCTTGATACAGGCTGTTTATTGGATATTGGTACATAGATACCTCCAATTTTTAATATCCCTAAGACACTTGCTACTTGATAAATGGATTTTTCCATCGCTATAGCTATTTTGTTCTGAGGTTTACAACCTGCATCTAACAGATAAACTGATATAGTATCACTTAATCTTACTAACTCTCTATAGGTTATTGAATTATTTCCATCTATGACAGCTATTTTATCTGGTGTTAATTCTGCTTGTTCAAATATTTGCTGGTGTAATAATTTATCTGGTAGTATCTTTGATGTATCATTAACAATTTTTCTTTCGTTTCGCTGCCATAATGGAAGTTTCACAATATCTTTTTCATTCCAAGTTTCTTTCATTTCTATTAATCTATTCAATAATTCTTCAAAAGAATTAAACATATCCTTAATAATGTTTTGCGGGAATATCTTATCTCTCACATCCCAATTTATCATAAGTCCATTCTCATCATCCATAGCTTGACAATCAATAAATACTTGTGGCGTTTGTGAAATACCATTTTCATTAACCTCTATTTTGGATGAAGCTACATTAGTGGATTCACTTCCTATGGCACTAGTAAAAATGATAGGCATAAGCTCTTTATTACTATGTCTTCTTGCTAATTCTCTAATTACTTCTACTCCTGAAAATAATTTGTGGTCTAAGTCATCGAATAAACTTTTTTGAATGTCTTTTGCATATTCTATGAATGTTTTGATGTCCTTAAAATTGACTTCCAATAAGTTGATAGTTGTAAAATCGCCAACAATATCATTAACTTGTGGGTGTATAGGCATTCTATTCAACAATGTAAGATTAAGGCAAAATCTACTTTCTGTACTCCATCTTTCTATTATAAGTGAAAAAGCGGTTAAAACAGTTGCCGTAGGCGTCAATCCATTTTTCTTTGCAAAATCTTTTAATATATTCCACTTATCTTGTTTTATATGTAAAGTATGTCTTTTGAATTTTACTTTTCCTATTTTTTCATTAACTACTATTGGTAATTTGGGTGCTGGAGGTAGAGTATCTACTCTTTGCATCCAATAGTTTTTATCTTCAATATATTGTTTTGATTTTTTTAGCTTATCGGAAGCTAATATATAATCTCTAAATGTTAGCTCTAACTCTGGAAGTTCTTTATCTATATTCCTATTCAAGATATCAAATTCATTTAACAACAATCTAATGCTTGTCCAATCTGCTATTATGAACTCGATAGAGAAATGCATTATGTAGTTATTGTTAGTCTTAGTAAGTTGTATATCAAATAATGGCCATTTCTCAATATCGTAAACCCTATTACCCATACTTTGTCGTATTTCATTCATTTTTTCTGTTAGCACACTTTCACCTTGTCCACTATAATCGTTATAGATTATTTTAAAATAATCTGCTTCTTTCTGAATGTATTGATTACCACTTTTGTCAAATTTCACACGTAACATATCATGCCGATTAATTAATCTATTCCATATTTCTTCTGTCTTTTTCGGTTCTAATTGATCATATTCCAATTCTAGATATATATGGCATGCCACTCCACCATATTCAAAAGTGTCACTACGTCCTAATAAATATGCAGATTGTATATCTGTACAAGGAAAGGGTTCATACCTTGACTTTACATTGGGAACTATTTTTATGGTCTCATTTTCTGTTAGTATATCTATTATTTTTATCTTATTATCTTTTAACATATTTAATTCATCTTTGCTGATACTGCCCTTTGGAGCTTTGAAGTGTAATTTATCATCTTCCATCCAAAGAGAAATACCTTTTACATATAAATCTTCTAAAAACTTTTCTATACTTATTTCCATATATATTCCTCCTGTTAATCTAACGAAACTATTTTTGTACCACTTCCATAGAAAAGCCCAAATACTGATGCAACATAATATGCTATATTAGGCATTGAAAAAAGTTCTATAACAGGTCCATTATCTCCTTTTTAACAATAAATAGATTTTGCCCAAAATGTTTTAGAATATTATCAACTTCTGGCAAAACATCTTGAATAAGAAACCTATTTTCCTCTAGGATATTTTCCCACTGCTTAACCGTTAAGAATGTTGTTTTAGTATTATTTCTATCATCATTTGGTGATTCCATCATGAATACTTGTGATATGAGCATTTCAACAAATTCTTTGGTTGGTTCTATTATCAATAAGAAACCGCCTTTTATTAATGTTTTATAGAAGTTATTAAGGGTATAATTCATATTACGAACATTGTTGAGAACACCATTAGCTATTATAATATCTTTGCTTTCAATATTGATTCCCTGTTCTTCTAGATCCATGTCAATATCAATAACTTGATAATCTATATTACAATAGTCACTAAAGTATTTTTTTGCATTAGAAATAAAATAATTAGATATATCTGTGTATTGATAACAAAAATTATTATTATTCCTTTTACTGATTTCCTCTAACACTACTCTTGAAGTTGCTCCTGTTCCTGCCCCAACCTCCAAAATATTGTTAGTATCTTTCTTCTCATCCATAATTTCTGTTACTTTTTTTGCTATTTCCCCATTTAGATATTTAGCGATTATTGTTTCACTATATAATGCATTAGCATAATCCATGCGACCTTGAGGAAATAATAGAAAAGTTGGATTTACTTCGTCATTAAGAAATTCAGAAAGATTATTTGCATTGCTTTCAAAATAATCTACAACCAGTTTAGGACAAATTTTATCACTTGATACATAATTAACATTTTTCCAATAATTATCCATATCATTCTTGGTAATTCTATTACTCCTATAAATATATTTCCCGTTAACTACATCAACATATTTTTTATCACACAATACTCTTAACCATCTTTTTATTACTTTTTTATATTTAGATGACATCTTGATTAATGCTAATATATCTTCTTCTGTATAATGAACATTTGGCAGTAAAGCCTTGTATGATTGTAATGTATATAACATAGATATTATAGATGCTTCATCCAAGCTGTCTATGTAATTGATAATATTCTTTTCTGTAACTCTATTCCTAGATTCACTAATGGTATTTTCAAATATATATGGGTCAACCCATTCATCACTGCTTTGGTCGTTTAATTCTGGATACCCCAATTCTTTAGTTAACTGCTGCCATTGTTTTGCATATAGAATCATTTGCTGCATATTACACAAATCATATTTCTTTTCTGATTCTCCTAAAATCATTCTTCTTATATCCTGTATATCATCTGCTATGGCTTTTGGCCACATTTTGGATAATATTACATCATATGAAGGAACTTTTTCATCTCCAATAATTTGAGTACTTTCACTTAAAAGCTCCCTAGTATATTTTGTAAACCTATCCTTTGGTTCTATATTAAGAGTTGGCAATTTCAGAATAGGCTGCCATATAGTAGGTCCGTGAGTATCAGTAAGTGTTAATCTTCCACCTTGAACATCTATGGAAAATCTATGAAATTCTCTTATGTAGCTATCTGGTTCATTTATATTAAGTTCATTATTTGCTTTTAGCAGAAAAGGTATTTTACCTATGGTTCCAGATATTATCTGATATATGCCTAATCCTTTGGTACAATTCACAACTTTTATAGGACTTATACTTGGTAATAATTTAGATAGAATATGTACCATTGGAAAAAGAACTCTTGTGGAGCATTGTATCTCTATGTACTGTGGTGTCTGTATTTTAAAAAGCTCTATTGTACAATCCATGTATTTTTTCACAGAAGGAAGATTTGTATACAAATCTCCAACTTTGAAAAATACATTATGTTGTCTAGCAGTTTTCATACATTTTGCTATATTCTTATAGCAAACAGGGTGTTCAAGAATTACATTTCTATTTCTTTCTAGAAAATCTATTGCTAAATCAACACCTTGACCACCCATAATTTCAGATTTTACAGCAATACATGCTAAGTCAATATCACTAGGAACATCATCTATATCTGTATATAAATCAACTCCATAATACTTGGCACAATCTTTAGATTTTTCACTGCCATTAGATAAGATACCAATTATCTCTACTTCGTCTTGTATAAGTTGTAATGCTTCCAAATAAAATTGTCCGAATCCTACTCCACACACTATTGTTTTTATTACTTTTGTCTGGTGCATATTGACTCCTTCCTATTTTAGATAAATATTATGCAATACCTGCTTTTAGAAAATGCTTATGTAACATCTTTCTGCCCCATAGGCAACCTAATACAGATGTGATTATTGTTAAGATACTTAGTATTATCATTAATTCGGGAGTCATAATCTCTATACATTTTTGTGCAACTGGTAAAGATTGACTGCCTTTTTTTGCATATAACTCAATATATTCTTCCTGCATATAGATGAATGGATAATATTCACCAAGTGCTAATCCAAACATGTAAGATGCATATCCTAATGCAATAGATATGAATTTTTTTCTACCTAAGTAATAGATTATCTCTCCTATTATTCCGCCTGCTAATGTAGTTATAAGCATACTGCCACCAGGTGCCATATTAAAAAGCACAAGTCCTAGCAGTGCACTGCTTATTATAAATATACCTCTCATAGGCGCTTTAGTTATCATTAACATAAAAATCAAACCACCAATTGCTGATGAAATCAATGGCAGTACTATCAATATAGGTGGAAAAAATCCTATTGTACAAGCTATAGCTCCAAATACAACTATAAGTAGAGCATTAAATATCCCTATTGTTATTAGGTCTTTTACTTTACTGTTCTTTTGGGTATTACTCATGCTAAATTCTCCTTTTTATAATTATTTTTTTCTTTATTCATATTATAATAAATAATGGTTTTATCCTCATTAAGTTTTAATACCGTATTAAATGTTAGATTGGCAAATTCCTCGTCATGGGTAATTACAAAAATACATCTATTACTATTTGATATTTTCCTTATTGCACTACTCACTTGTTTCATGTTAGCTGCATCTAATCCACTTGTTGGTTCATCAAAAAATAGTAATCTTGAATCTTTCATACAAGCCATAGCTATAGCTAATCTTTGTTTTTGACCACCAGAAAGGGATGCTGGATGTCTTTCAATATATTTGCCTAAATTAAAATAACTAAGATATTTTTTTGCTTTGTCCCTTATCTCCTTAGAATCTGGTAATCCCATAATCATTTCCTCCAACACACTTGGAGCAAATAGTTGGTAATCTACGTCCTGCATAACATAAGTTGAATTTTTGATTCGTACTCGTTTTGATGCTTTTTTATCATCTATATATATTTCACCTTTATTGGGATTTTCCAGTCCCATCAACACTTTTAATAAAGTACTTTTACCAACTCCATTTTTTCCTAATATACCTATTACATCTCCACCATATGAGTCAAATGAAACATTGTCAAAGATATATTTCCCTCCTCTATATCTAAAAGATAAATTATTAACTTTCAATAAAGGATTTGCTTTTACTTGTTTGAAGTTTCTTTTGTATTTCAGTAACTCTATAGGACTGATATATAATTGTCTAAGATCTTTTTTATCAAGCCAAAGGGGTGATTTTTGCACAAAATCTTTCCCATTAATTATTTCCTTGATACTCCCATTTTCCATATATACAACTCTATCAGCTAGATCTTTCAGATAATTAAGTCTATGCTCTGATATTATTATTGTGTGTCCTTTTTCTTTTAATTTTTTTAGTATTTCCCCTAGTTGTTTGGTACCTTCAGAATCCAGATTGGAAGAAGGTTCATCCAATACATATATCAACGCTCCAAGAGTATATACTGAAGCAACAGCAATTTTTTGTTTTTCACCACTTGATAAGTTTAAAATATTTTTATTGATTAGATTATGAAGCTTAAGGTCTTCAACTGATTTCTTAATATTTTCTTGAATAACTTCAGAATCAATCCCATAATTCTCACTTGAAAATGGAATTTCAGTCTTAACATGCAAAGTAAAAAATTGTGAACGGGGATCTTGAAAAACAGACCCTACCTCACGTGATATTTCTCTTATTTCATCTTTGCTTAAATCATAGTTCTTCACCTTAGCTTTTCCCCTAAATTCTCCATTATAAAAATTAGGAATCAATCCATTAACACATCTTGTTAAAGTAGTTTTTCCACAACCACTTTTTCCTGTAAGTACAATAAATTCTCCTTTTCTTATAGAAAGATTAATATCTGATAATGCTTGTTCATCACTTCCTTCATATTTAAAATACAAATGTCTATAGTCAATAACTGTCTGGTTCTTTTCCAACATAATATACTCCTTAATAATTAATTATTATCAATCACAATAATATATAATTCTTGTCAATAAAAGCAATTATTACTGCTATACATATAAAAGCAATACAATAGCACCCGTCAATTACCTGAAATTTAACTTTTGTGGTACAAGTTCTATTATTGTTAAGGTCTAATCCTTTGCAAAGAGTAGCTGCTGACAATTCATCAGCAATTTTTGCACTTCTGATTAATAGAGGCATCATAAAATTTTCAATCATTTTCATTGGGTGCATTATAAATCCTATAAAAGAAGGATTTAACCCTCTTATTTTAAGACTAACCCTGACAAGACTTATTTCTTCTGTAATTGTCGGTATATATCTATACACAACAGCTAGCGGAATAATAAATGTCTTTGGTATTTTCAAATGTTCTAGAGCAGTTATCATCTCATTCATATAGTTCTTATTGAACATGATGAAGCACACTATATATATAGGTATTACATGTAACAACAAAATAATTATCATTGATATAACCATACTTATATAATAGGTTGATATAAGAGTTAAAGCTCTTCTTAATATAATTAATATATTATAAGCCACAAAAAAATGGATGGCTTTTTTCTTCATCTTCTGACTAAACATCAATATATCTACAATCAGGAATAATACATATACCATAGCCAGTTGAAAAAGCATACAACTTAATACAGATACCACTATAACCAAAAATATTAATACACGAGGATCGGTTTTTGATGTTTTAAAGTCTATTCTATTCATTGTATCTATCCTTCATCTATTTTAATTTAATTATTATTAGAATCACTATACTTATTATCTGAGTTATACAATACTCCATCCTTCAGCTTTTTCACGTATGGATAAGAAATTCTTATAGATTCCATCCTCATTCAATAGTTGCTCATGACTTCCTTTTTGTACTATTTCTCCATTATCTACAACTAATATTTGATCTGCATTCTGGATAGTAGCTAGTCTGTGAGCTATTGTAATCATAGTTTTACCTTCTACAAGTGAACTTATCGCCCTTTGAATTTCATATTCGTTTTCTGGGTCAATACTTGCAGTTGCTTCATCTAATATTACTATAGGAGCATCTTTCAATATTGCTCTGGCAATAGAAATCCTTTGTTTTTCTCCACCTGATAATGTTGAACCGGCATCTCCTATAATTGTGTCATATTTATTTGGTAGACTCATGATAAAATCATGGCATCTAGCTTTTTTAGTTGCTTTTATAATATCCTTTTTGCTTGCACCCGGATTACCGAACTTAATATTGTTATATATTGTATCGTGGAATAAATATACATTTTGAAATACCATACTGATGTTTTTTAATAGACTTTCACACTTCATATCCTTGATATTTTGTCCACCTATGGTTATTTTCCCTTTGTTAACATCATAGAATCTAGCTATCAAATTGCATATTGTTGTTTTACCACTACCAGAAGCTCCTATAATTGCTGTGGTAGATTTTTGAGGGATATCAAATGATACATTCTTCAATATCTCATTCTTATCATATGCAAAAGTTACATTATTGAATTCTATATCATATGAAGATAATTCTTTATTCACACCATTTTCATCAATATATTTCGCACGATTGATTTTATCTAATTTATCCATTGTCTCATCAATAATTTCCAATACGTGAGCGGCATCATTGATCCCTTCAACATTACCAAAAATTACAAAGGAGAACATGACCATCATAAGCATTGTTGGTATATCCATTGTTCCTTTGTTAGCCATTAATGCTGCTACACAAACTATAGCTATAGATGCTATTTTAAGAGATAATACATGAAAACTATTATAAACAGTGAATTCTTTTTCTATCTTAATATTGATATCTTTACTCTTTTTATAAGCATCTTCTATTCCTTTTCGTGATACACCTTCTTGTTTGAAAGCTTTTACGATTGGTATACCTCTTATATATTCAATAGTAGCCGCAATCATGGATTCTTGAGAAAATTGGTGTTCTGGTGCATTTTTATCACTTTTGTTGCCTAACAATTTCAAGAAAAATGCTGATAATAAAACTCCAGCAAGACATATTAAACCAATCTCTATATTGTAAAATAATAGACACAATATCATTGTGAAAACACAAATATATCCATTTACTACAGTATCTATCATTTTAATTCCATACATCTCTACAAATGAAAGATCAGTTGTTACTGATGCTGCTATTTCTCCAGCATTATGGGTGTCAAAAAATCCTAAAGACACTCTTTTCAATATATTACCTATCTCAACTCTTTGATCTGCAGTAACTTCATAACCAACACTTTCTTGGGATTTTGCTTTTAGATAAGAGAATAGAAATCTTCCTAATAAAGCAACAATCATGAAACCTAATAAATACAAAACATAATCAGTAGTTAATTTTTTTGTTCCATTCATATCTTCAATAACAAGATTTAATCCAATGGCAGTTCCCATAATAGGCATTGCGATGAATAATGAATTAAAGAAAGAATATACAAATCCTTTATATATACGTTTTTTTCTATTTCCTGTCCATCTAATTATTCTTTTTATTGATCTAAACACTTAATTGCACCTCACTATCATTTGATTTACTACTACTTGCAGCCCAATGTTTACTTCCGATATGGGCATCCCACATATTTTTATACAGACTTGACTTACCAAGTAATTCTTCATGGGTACCAATATCTTTGATTTTACCCTTATCCAGAATTACAATATTATCTGCATGCTTAATGGTTGATAGTCTATGAGCAATCACCAAAAGTGTTTTACCTTTTGTAAGTTCGGCTATTGATTTTTGTATTTTATCTTCATTTTCTGGATCAGTAAAAGCTGTAGCTTCATCAAGAATAATAATAGGGGCATTTTTAAGTATTGCTCTAGCTATAGCTATTCTCTGTTTTTCACCACCTGAAAGTTTACCTCCAGCTTCTCCAGCTGTAGTATCATACTTATTATCAAGTCTTTCAATGAATTCATGACAACAAGCTGCTTTTGATGCTCTGATTACTTCTTCATCAGATACGTTAATGTTTCCTAATCTAATGTTTTCCATTAACGAACAGTTAAACAAGAAATTATCTTGTGTCACATAGCTTATTGAATCCATCAACTGTTCTATTGGGATATCCTTAATATTAATTCCACCTATTTTAATTTCTCCTTGAGTTACATCCCAAAATCTTACGAGCATTCTTGCTATTGTTGATTTTCCACTGCCTGAAGCTCCAACAAAAGCTGTAAATTGACCCTCTTGTAGATTCAGATTAATGTCTAACAATGCACTTTTATTCTCAGTAATAGCTTTGTCATCTTCATTATAAGAAAAAGATACATTATTGAATTCAATGTTATAGGTATCTAATTTCTTTTCTTTTGAAGCATTTGGTAACTCATCAACACCAACATATTCATATGTGTCTCTCAAAGCAAATTGTATAGCTTTTAAATCATTTACAAGTATAGTAAAGTTAGTAAGGGCACCAACTATTCCAAGTGACAGTAATAAGCACATTGTCAATTCAGCTGGACCTAGTGAACCTTTTATATATAAATATAAACCAATAGGTAGAGTTCCAAGTAGTGATGTTGGTAATGCAGAACTGGCGAAATTAATTAATTTCCAAGTACTTCGAAACCAATCTAACGTATAATTTTTAAATTCTTTTACAGCTGATTCAAATTTTTCGTATGATTTCGCTGATTGATTGAATGCTTTTATTACTTGGATTCCTTCTATATACTCTACAATTACACCATTAACATAATTACTTGATTCCATGTAATCATCATATTTTTCATTATATGTTCTCATAACTATTCCATAGGTAATACCTCCAATGAAAACAGAAATCAATGATGCCAATGCCATTCTCCAATCAATGATTATGAGGTATACTAGTACACATATGGATAATACAAGATTAGAAAGACTCTCTGGAATCATATGCGCCAAAGGAAGTTCTATAGTCTCAACTCTATCAACAATAGTATTTTTTATTTTTCCTGCTGATTCATTGAGTACTACTCCTAATGGTACTTTCATTAATTTATCACATATAGAAAGTCTAATGCTCTCTAATATTCTATATGCGGATATGTGTGATAATACAGTAGAAAATCCATGAAACACTACTTTTACCACATATCCTGCTAATCCAATTCCCGACCAAAATATTATGTTATCCACTGTTTGAGCTCCATCAAAGAATAATACAAAAATACGATAAACTGCCATATAAGGAACTATTCCTCCAAATACACTTATAATGGCAAAAAATACCGAAACTACTAATTTTACTTTGCACTCTTTTGCATAAAATGAAACGATACTTAACCAATTTTTTTTCCTCATTCATATCCCTCTATCTTTTATTTGTTTAGATACCTATTGCCTAACCCACAGATTGTAAACACAGATGTAATATTTTTGATAATATATCTAATTGAATCTTTACATAAATACCTCCTTATTTAATAAATATATTTTTTCAATATGAATATTTTTGATATAGTAGTTATTTGTTTAATTAATTAGAATATATCATAACCAGTATAATCCATTTGATAATGATAGTCAATATTAATTTCTAGAATTGAATTAAATTTTTATTTAATTAGGAAAAACCAAGTATTAGTGAATTAACTGTATTACATAAAAATAAGATGTTGACATATCAACATCTTATATATTCTATTATTAATGTATTTGGAATTCACTTGATAATCCATCAAAATGTATGATATCACCTGTCCATCCATTCTTATATGCACCATGGTGAAGAATTCTATATGTTCCTGGCAAGGTATCCTTAGGTATTGTCCATTCTACTTTTGCAAGAGAACTACCCCATACTGGATCTTTTCTTATCCACTTGTACTTAGTCTCCCAATCCCAATCATTAGCGATTGTTACCCATTCATTATCAACCTGTTTTTGAACTTCTAGATAAGTTGATTGAGTTTTCAAATCATTCTTGGGATGTCCAGTCCAGAATGAAACTGATACATTATCACCAATGTTATAATAAGAGTTTACATCTTCTTCAACTTCTCCAAAATCCTTCCCTATAGGAACATTATCAAGTACAACTCCTGTTTGGAAACACATTTGTTCATCTTTCAGATCTCTAGGTGTTGGACCTGGTTCAGTTGCAAAGTTATTTTTCATATCATCAGCAATTTCACGAAATTCTTGTAAGTAACTTGGTAATGTCCATTTTCCAAAATGAGTTGATGCACCTTCATAGTGCTGCATATCATATTCTTCCTGAGTAGCTACATAGCCGCTATACGCATTGGATAGTCCTGCTATAACAACGATATGGTCTATAGAAGAATCTTTGTCCATAGTTTGTTTTATAATTCTTTTTAACCTTCTTCCAGACATAGAAGTGAATTCTGCTGGAACTGCCACCATAACCAATTGACCAATCTTCACAATTTGTATAGGCAATATTTCTGGAGTCCAAGGATATGGCTCTCCTTTTCCCGTAGCAAAAAGTATAGGTTTTGGATAATGTTGCTCCCATAATTCTGGATATTTCAAGCCATTTACAGTATTAATTTCTGGAATTATATTAAGAAAACGTTGAGCAGTTTTTACCAGATTACATCCCTCTTCTATAGGATAATCATCAGCTGTCATTCCCTCGTGAAACATATCTATGTTGCTAGGTCCATCTTCTGCTCCGCAAGCAAATGAATATCCTATAGCTGCATCATACGTTGACATATGACCTGCTTCTGATATTTGGGTTGGCAACTCACTATTGCACTTATAATTAATATATTCTGGAGCAATACTTATATCTGAGAAATCAATGTATTTATGTCTATAATCTATATTTCCGTTTATAATAGTATTTGCAGTATTACTTAATTCAAGACCTTTCAGATACTGCTGTTCTCCTGCAAACTTAGTACTCTCAAAATCATTATTACCGTAACCTTGTTCTCCACCATTTATATTTGGAGAAATATCCCCACAATCACTCTGAGCAAAAGCAGCTACAAATGTTTTATCTGCCCTATAATCTGTTCCCATATCTTTTTCATATAAATAAGATGCATATCCTTTGTTATCACTTGATATATAATGATTCGTATTTCCCATCGATGTTGGATGTATAGGGAACCAATTGATGGTACCTAATAAATGTTCATCATTATTTTTGATATTAAGCATTATCATATCTCTATCAATATCATCTTGGAATATATCTCTCTCATCTTCATTATTATTGTTATAAGCTACTATGGATCTATTAATACTTGTTTCCTGAAGTGTAGATGAATTAATCTCAATATAACCTGGTTCAAGATTATTGTGAGCTCTTACTATAGAATTATATATACCTTCTACTATGCATTCATAATTTTCCTCTATATAACCATATGCTGAAATATTGTATAAAGCATAGTGAGAATGTCCAGCTGGACCACAGTGTGTATGAGTTGCACTTAACATAACGTTTTCATCTTTATATAAATCTCCATATGTCTGTTGCAATTTTCTCATTACACCCTGTTTCACACCCTGAAATATTTGTCCCAAATCTGCACTAACAAATATAGCTCTCTTATTATTAGTATTATCAACAATTATAAATGCTCTTGAACGAAGTCTCAGATGAATTCCTTCAGTTATTTGTTCATTGCTAGCATAACCCATCATAACTACTTCTGCTGCAGGTCCAGTGATATCATAGATACCTGTCCCAACATAGAAGTTTGTATTATCTTCTGCATATGTAACATTGTGAGTAGATATTGTAAGTAATGACATGACACATGATATGCACAAAAACTTTTTGAATCCTCTTAACATATAAATCTCCTCCTTGTCCTAGTAATATAATATATTCATATTTTCCACCCTTTATGAATATACCTTATATTCAAGGAGTTAATAAAATATTACTTTGGATTGATTATAATTTCATAAATATGTTTATTAATTTTCACTACCTTAAAAAGCAAATGTATTTTATAGATTCATTATATAATAAAAAGACTCAGAGATTTATTTCCAAGTCTTCTTGTCTTAATTAATAATGCATTATATAACTCTAAAAAAATTATTCTTTCACGTAGACATTAATGAAATCGAAGGTTGAAAAATCGAATAATCCTTTTTCACAAACTTTGATTTCTGGTATAACTACAAGTGACATAAACGAAAGTGTCAGTAATGGATTAACATCTACTTTTGGTGCAATTGTCTTAATCATCTTATTAAGGTTTTCTAACTCTTTTATTACAACTTTTGAATCCCTAGTAGTTATTAACCCACAGATTTCAAGGTTCAACTTAGCTAAAACTTCGTTATCCTCTACAACAACGATTCCACCCTGCATCTCTTCTATAGCTTCAATTGCCTTCAATATATCGTTATCGTTAGTTCCAACAACAATTATATTGTGTGAATCATGAGATATAGTAGTAGCTATTGCTCCTGACTCCAATTTCAACCCTTTGAGAATACCTTTACCTATGTTACCAGTTTTCCTATGTCTTTCAATCACTAGAATTTTTTGTTGATCTTTTTCTATATTTGGTTGAAAGTATCCTTGATCATCTGTTATGACCTTTTCAATAGATTTTTTTGTGACTACGCCATC
Organism: Vallitalea sediminicola; assembly: GCF_054408565.1. Taxonomy (NCBI): domain Bacteria; kingdom Bacillati; phylum Bacillota; class Clostridia; order Lachnospirales; family Vallitaleaceae; genus Vallitalea; species Vallitalea sediminicola. The sequence continues at coordinate 104,267 of NZ_BTPT01000037.1, read as the reverse complement.
ATTGATAACTTCTATGACATTAGCTTTATGATGACCTTTCATATCAATAATAAGATCTTCTTTTTTTATGTCAGGAATATTAATAGAAGCTAGTAGCTTTTCTGGCTTATCACATATGTCTGTTGAAACTTCTTTAATTAGTTCTTTATTTTTAACTACTAACATACCATTTTTATAAACATCGATAATATTAAGATCCCTAATATTATCCACTAATGAAAAATCTGCAATATATCCTGGAGCGATTGCTCCTTTTTCACTTAGTTTATAACAACTACAGGTATTATAAGTAGCCATTGATATAGCTATTATTGGATCAATACCTGCCTTAATGGCTAATTTCACATTATGATTAACTCCACCAATAGTTACTAGTTCATCAAGATGTTTATCGTCTGTTGCAAAACATAATAACCTATGATTTCTTTCGTTAATACTAGGTAATATATTAGGTAAATCTTTGCAAACGGAACCGTATCTAACTAAAGTGTGGATTCCTCTTCTATTTCTTTCGATCAAATCATTTGCTGTTGTAGCTTCATGATCTGTTTTAATTCCTGCTGCTGCATAAGCATTTAACTTATCTATGTCAAATCCTGCACAGTGCCCATCAATTGTATAGTTTTTCATTTTTGAATCTTGCAATTTTTCTATCATATCTTCATCACAAGATATCACCGATGGAAAATCCATAACTTCCGCAAGTCCTATAACACTTTCTTCTTCATATAGATGTTTCAAATCTTTAGCTGTAAGAATTGCACCACCTCGCTCATAACTAGTGGCTGGAACACAAGAAGGTAGCATGATATTCACATCTAATGGGACATGTTTAGCCATATCTATCATATATTTTATTCCATCAATTCCGCTTACATTAGCTATTTCATGAGGATCAGCTATAATAGTCGTTACACCAAATGGTAATATCGCATTAGAATATTGAATTGGTGTAACCATAGAGGATTCTATGTGTAAGTGACCATCTACAAAACCAGGAATAATAGTTTTCCCTGTTCCATCAATCTCTGATATACCTTCACCTTTGTACTCACCAATCCCTACAAAATATCCATCTTTTATGGCTACATCTGATATATATGTATCTAGATTAAATACATCTACTATGTTTACATTACTAATTACTAAATCTGCTTTTATTTCTTTTGTTGCTGCTTTAATTCTATCTACAAGCATTACACAAGACTCCTTATGATAATTGTTAATTATTTTCGTTTACATGTAATTGAGAAGTTTCATAACAAAGTGGTGGTACATATTAACAATTTTTTAAAATAAAAAAACTTCCCATTTGGAAGTCCCTTAATTCATAGTAGATATGCATTGCATAAGTTTTAGTAAAATCAGGAAATGTCAATCAGTTTGTAGAAAAGTAATTTCCAAAATTCTATAAAGTACCTATTTATGAATAATAAATGGGTACTAACTAATTATACTATAAATTCGTAGTCCTGTATTTTATGGTTACAGGGTAGAGACTTCCTCACCATATTAGAGAATTTATACGAAACAATTATTTAATTATATTACCCTCAAACTAGTTATATCGTCTTGTTTGAGATTAATTTAACTATTGAATTATTAAATCTATGATATAGGTTGTAAGATATTGTATCATATTATCGCATTTTGTCAAGATGTCAATAAATGCCAATAAGAATTATTCTATTCAATTATCTAATTTCATCATTTACTAACCACATAATAATCATATTTAACATTCCCACCGTTTTTTTATTATTTATTTCATGTAATCTTCTTTTAGTAATCCCATTGCTATGATGTCATGATATCTGCCTTCTCTATAAAGCTCTTGACGTAAGACTCCTTCTTTCTTGAACCCACATTTCTCATAGCATCTCATTGCTCTATCATTGAATGAATAAACATCCAGTTTGATTTTGTTAATATTCATTTCGTTGAATATAAACCTGATTAGTACATTCATTGCATCTGTTCCGTATCCTTTATTCCAATACTCTTTATTTCCAATAAATATTCCTATTTCTACATTACTATTTTTCCAATCAACCTGGTTTATTCCACAACCACCAATATATATATTATCTTCAAGAGTTTCAATAGCAAAATTATATGTATCCTTCAATGCAGTATTACTTTCAAACCATTTTTCTTCATCTTGCAACGTAAATGGAAATGGTATTCCTGGATTAAGATTTTTCTTCAATTCTTTATCATTAATATATTTTTGTGCTGTTTCAACATCCGACTTCCTATATTCTCTTAACCTGATTTTTTTTCCTTCATACATAATTATTACTCCTCTCTTTTTTTGATTACCTTATGAAGTATTTCTTCCATATGGCTATATATAAAAAGGAGCTTTTTCAAGCTCCTTTTATTCATTACTTAACACATTCAGCTCCACGTTCCATAGCTTTTATATTAATTGGAATTAAATGTTCTTTTGATTTTCCTAATACTTTCTTAAGTGCCTCAGTAACTGAATCTATACTAACAACTTTGGTTAGTTCCAAGTAAGCACCAAGCATTACCATATTAGCTATTCTTGTGTTACCAAGTTCTACTGCAATCTCATTCGCCTTGATATAATATACATTTATATCATCTCTAGTTGCCTTTACATCTATTAGCGAGCTATTAATTAATAGATTACCGCCTTCTTTGACACTTTTCTCGAATTTGAATAATGATGGTTTGTTTAACATCATTCCTGCTGTAGCTTTTGTTACTATAGGTGATGCAACTGGTTTGTCTGACACTATTACATTACAATTAGCTGTTCCGCCACGCATTTCTGGTCCATAAGATGGTAACCATGACACTTCTTTTTTTTCAGTCATCCCTGCATATGTTAGTATTTGACCTATAGACATAACACCTTGACCACCAAATCCAGCAATTATTACTTGCTCTGTCATTGTTACTTCCCCTCCTTTTTAACACCCAAAGGATATACTGGAACCATGTTATCTTTAACCCAATCAAGTGATTCAGAAGGTGACATTCCCCAGTTAGTAGGGCAAGTTGATAACACTTCTATTAATGAAAATCCTTTGTTATTAACTTGATTTTCAAAAGCTTTTCTTATAGCTTTTTTAGCTTGTTTGATATGCTTCACATCATGAACTGATACTCTTTCTATGTAATATGCTCCATCCAAAGTAGCCAACATTTCTGATACTTTTATAGGTAATCCTGCAAGTTTTGGATCTCTTCCATAAGGAGATGTTGTTGTAACTTGACCAACTAGTGTTGTTGGGGCCATTTGTCCACCTGTCATTCCATAGATTGCATTATTTACAAAAATCACGGTAATATTTTCATTTCTTGCTGCTGCATGAACAATTTCAGCTGCTCCAATAGATGCTAAATCTCCGTCACCTTGATATGTAAAAACTATATTATCAGGTAGAACTCTTTTAATACCTGTTGCAACAGCAGGTGCACGGCCATGTGCTGCTTCATGCATATCACAGTCAAAATATTTATATGCAAAAACAGAACATCCTACAGGAGCTACCCCTATAGCTTTATCTTGTATATTAAGCTCATCTATAGCTTCAGCCACTAAACGATGTATTATTCCATGAGTACAACCAGGGCAATAATGAAAAGGAGTTTCAGTTAGGGCCTTTGGTTTTTCAAATACTACTTTCATTATTATACCTCCTTCACTATTTTTCTAATCTCTGCCATAATATCATCAGGAGTTGGTACCATACCACCTGTTCTGCCATAAAAATATACGTCTTTTTTACCGTTAACTCCAAGTCTAATATCTTCGATCATTTGACCTTTGCTCATCTCAACACTTACGAATGCTTTTACATGCTCTTCATTAGCGTATCTTTCAACAGATTTATAAGGGAATGGCCATAATGTTATCGGTCTAATTAATCCTACGTTGATTCCTTCTTCTTTAGCCATTTCAATTACACTCTTTACTATCCTTGCTGTTGTTCCATAAGCAGTTATAATTATCTCTGCATTCTCACAGTTGTATTCTTCAACTCTAACTTCTTTTTCCTCAATTAACTTATATTTTTTATATGTATTATCTACTTCTATTTCTAGTTCTGCTGGATCAATATATAATGAATTAATAATGTTAGGTTTTCTAGTTCCATCGCAGCCTGTTGTAGCCCAATCTTTTTTTGGTAAATCTCTTGCAGGTGGTTTAATGAATTCAACTGGTTCCATCATTTGACCTAACATTCCATCTCCAAGAATCATGACAGGATTTCTGTATAAATCAGCTACATCAAATGCTTCCATTGTAAGACTAACCATCTCTTGTAAAGTTGATGGAGCATATACAATTAGATGATAATCCCCATGTCCTCCACCTTTAACAGCTTGGAAATAATCTGATTGCGCTGGTTGAATTCCTCCAAGCCCAGGGCCACCTCTTACTATGTTGACTATTACGCAAGGTAATCCTGCTCCTGCTATATATGAAATGCCCTCTTGTTTCAAACTTATTCCAGGACTTGATGATGATGTCATAACTCTTGCTCCTGTACCTGCTGCTCCGTATACCATATTTATGGCTGAAACTTCGGATTCTGCTTGTAAAAAAACACCTCCGATTTTAGGTAATTTTTTAGCCATATATGCTGGAATTTCATTTTGTGGTGTTATCGGATAACCAAAAAAATATTTGCATCCAGCTTGTATTGCAGCTTCTGCTATGGCTTCATTACCCTTCATTAAAACCTTTTCCATTATTACTCCTCCGTTCTATACTCTTTAGGAACATTTCCTAAACAAAAATTTAAAGGCTTTATAATTATGTTACACATAATTATTTTTCTACTTTAATAACCACATCTGGACAAATAGTAGCACAAAATGCACAACCAATACATTCATCCATATCTGTAACTGTGGCGGGATGGTATCCTTTTGAATTAATCTTATCTTTAGATAATACCACTATCTTTTTAGGACATACTGTGGTACATAATCCACATCCCTTACATAACTCTTCATTAAAAGTTACCTTTGCCATATGTAATCTCCTTTCACCTAAGGAAACATCTAAATATTAATTCATCTTCATGTAATAAGATCAGATAAAATTATAGTTAAATGTTCCTGTAATTATTAATACTTCATAATCTAGCAAAAATACTTTAGGACAGCTAAATTTAATAAGCATATTAGCATATCCTAAAATTTGGGTTGCATAAATAAATCCATATAAAATAATTTATCTTTATGTTTTTCAGGTAAATCTACGGAAATATCTTTTTTAGCATTTATATAAGCTATGGATATGTTAGTCATATCCGATACGTTGTCTATTATTTTCTGACCTTGTAATATAATTTCTTCTGTTGTTTCGTAGGACAAATTAGTATTGTTAACTAAATCAGTTATCTTTAATCTTGATCTTAATTCTACTTGTTTCATTAGATTAATGATATCTTGTTCATTACTAGTAAACGGTCTTCTCGTGTTTATTACAAAATACATTTTGTAATCACAATCATCAAAATATCTTTTGAATTGCCCAAGACTAGTTGCCCCGTCTTCGTCGCCTCCTACATCAAAGAAAACATTGGTATTTTCCATGTTAAAAACACTATAGATAGATGCTGGTAATGAAGGTATATCCACATTCGTTGTCGCAAAATTAGGAGTTATAACCTTAATATTTTTCTCTTCTAATAAAGGTTTAACTTCTGCAGAACGAAAAAAAGGATTAACCACATCAACATCTACAAGTACCGTTTTCTTTCCTTGTTCAGCAGATCTTAGCGCTGAATTAATCGCCATTTCAGTCTTACCACTGCCAAAATTCCCTGTAAAGATAGAAATATTCAATCCCTTAACCATATTACGCTCCTTTGCTATAGTTCGTTTTCAATGTCTTTGTCAGAAAAACAGTTAGACACCAAGTAGTATTATAGGTTTTCAATAAATAGTTTGTGTTTTATACCATTTATACTTATATAATAACATATCAAAACTAATTTTCCAATAAAAATTGAGAATTAAGTCGTAAATACGCAACAATTTTTCTTTACTATTTTTGTGCATTTTTACTAATTTGCTAATGCATTGCAATAGTCCACCGCTCAGATACATTAATGTGGTAAATTGAAAAATATAACCTAAATTAATACTACTTTAAATAATAATAACATTAATAAATATAACAAACAAGATTTCTAGAAAACTTATTCCATGAATTTAGTTAATAAAGAAAATTATCAAAAGATATTCATTATCTTAATTTATCATATGTATTTGATTAATAATATTTATTGTCAATATTATGATTTTGATAGCAATTTACAATAGCAAAAAAGAAGGTTAATTAAAACCCTCTTTTTTTATATATACTTCATATTTTATTATTATAATTATTTTATTTCTTTTGCCCATCCGAAAGTATCTTCCACATTACCAGTTTGGATACCAGTAACTGTATCATAGATTTTTTGGGATACTTCGCCTATCTTTCCATCATTAATACCAATTACCTTACCGTTATAGTTAAGTTCACCTATTGGTGATATGACAGCGGCTGTTCCAGTTCCAAAAGCTTCTTCAAGTTTTCCTTCTTCTGCAGCAACATAGATTTCGTCTATTGATAGTTTTCTCTCACAAACAGGTATATTCCAAGTTTTTAATAGTTCAATAACAGAATCTCTTGTAACTCCTGCTAATATACTACCTTCAAGAGATGGTGTGATAACTTCTCCATCAATCTTAAAGAATACATTCATAGTTCCTACTTCTTCAACATATTTTCTTTCTACTCCATCAAGCCATAATACTTGAGAATATCCTCTTTCTTTTGCTTTCATTTGAGCTTTGATACTAGCTGCATAGTTTCCACCTGTCTTAGCGAAACCAATGCCACCTTTTACTGCACGAACATACTCAGTTTCAACCCATATTTTTACAGGATTGATACCTTCTTTATAATAAGCACCAACTGGACATAGTATAACCATGAACATATAAGAATTAGAAGCCCTTACACCTAGGAAAGGATCAGTAGCTATAATAAACGGTCTAATATATAAAGATGTTCCTTTTGGAGTTGGTATCCAATCTTTTTCTACTTTGATAAGATCGTTGATTGCTTGAAACATATCGTCTTCATTCATTTGAGGTATACATAATCTTTCATTAGTTACATTAGTTCTATGGATATTTTTATCTGGTCTAAATAAAAGCACTCTACCATCTTCAGCTTTATATGCTTTCATTCCTTCAAACATTTCTTGTCCATAATGAAAAACCATAGCGGAAGGATCTAAAGAAATTGGTTGATAAGGTACGATTCTTGGATCATGCCATCCTGTTCCTTCAGTATAATCCATAATAAACATATGATCAGTAAATTTTGTTCCGAATCCAAGATTATTGAAATCTGGTTTTTGCTTTAAATCTTTGGTTAATTCATATTTAATATTTAGCATTTGAATGCCCCCTTCTTAATATAAGGAATTTTTTTCCTATAATTTCATACTTAAGTTTTATTGATTTGAATATATATTGTCTTATTTTTAATAATATCATAAAACTAAGATAAATGTCTTGTTACTAATGGATTTTTAATTTATAAACATTATTGATTCAAAACACTTAACATAAGTAAGTTAAAGCTTAAGTAATTCATATTTTGCAAATTATTTAAAGTATATTATATACTCAATGATAGGCAAATGCAATATAATATCCAAAACAAAAAATATATTCATTCCAATCCATTTTTATGGTATCATTATAAAAGAACACACATTCGGGTTTGTAATCAATTTACAATTATATACCCATATAATAAGAGGGATAATTATGAGAACAATACTTCATATTGATATGAATTCTTTTTTTGCTTCTTGTGAGCAGGCTAACAATCCAGAATTGAAAAAAGTGCCTTTAATTGTTGGGGGAGATCCTCAGAAGAGACGTGGTATCGTATTAGCTGCCAGTTATGACGCTAAAGCTTATGGGGTGAAAACGGCTATGCCTATTTGGCAGGCTGTGAAGTTATGTCCTTCGGCTACTGTTGTGAAGCCGACACATAATCTTTATAGTAATATATCAAAAGAAATAATGGGTATCTTTGATGAATATACTCCTTTAAAACAGCAACTTTCAATTGATGAGGCATTTTTGGACATGACTGGAACAGAGAATCTTTTTGGTTCACCACAAGAGGTGGCTATAACTATTCAAAACCGATTACTGGGTGAATTAGATATACCTTGTTCAGTAGGAATATCGTCAAATAAATTGTTAGCCAAGATGGCATCTGATTATAAGAAGCCTCTAGGTATTACAGAGATTTATCCGAAGGATGTGGAAGAGAAATTATGGCATCTACCTGTAGGAGAATTATATGGTGTTGGTAAGAAAACTACTCTAGCACTTAATAAAATGGATATATCTACGATTGGAGATTTAGCTAGATGTCCAATGAGTGTATTGGAAACGATTGTAGGTAACAAGTATTCCTCAGAAATCCATAATTCTGCGAATGGTATTGGTAGTGATATCATCAATCCTAATGTAAAGAATGATATGAAAAGCATTAGTAATGAGATTACTTTTTCTTCGGATGTAAGTAATTTGGATGAACTTAAAAAGGAAGCTTTGCTATTAGCAGATTCAGTTAGTTGGAGACTTCGCAAACATATTTCAAAAGGTAAAACCATATCAATTAAAATAAAGTATAATGATTTTAATGTCATAACTAGAAGTATTACTATTGATGAACCTACGGATGTAACAGATACAATTTATAATATGGCGTGTAATCTGCTAGCCCATATACCATTAGATAGACCAATAAGATTACTTGGTGTTGGTATAGGGAATTTTGGCAACCAAGATTATAAGCAGTTATCTCTTTTTGAAAATGAGAAAAACACGGTAAAAAAAGAGCAAGTTGATAAATTAGTAGATGAACTTCGTGGTCGTTTTGGTTACAATTCTGTCAAAAGAGCTTCTTTAATAAATAGTAAATATAAGCCAAAATAGTTAGCAATTAATATAAATAATACACTCTTTCCCTCTAGACAAGCTTTTATTCCTAGCTCAATGCCATAGTGATTTTTTCCAGAACCTATGATGGTATCACAACAACGGTAAGCTCTACTATCGGCTATTATATTGATGAGAATGTAGTTGTTTACGGTGTAACAATGCATTTTTATAAGCTGATTTCATCAGATGTAAGACTTATACACTTATTACACGATTATGCTTTTACAAACGATTGAAACTATGCATGTTTCAAGGATAGGGAGGAATTATGAAGAATAAGACATTCAGATACTTATTCTTACTATTATTGATTGTGTTTTTTGTACATATCTATAGTATGATTTATGTTGAACACCTGAAAGCCTGGCCTGAGACTGGAATGGGTATGATGTCATCTATATCATATTTTAGCATGAAGCACTTTGCTACATTATTAATAAATATAGTTATGGGTACTTTATTTGGTCTAGAATCACTACTAAGGCATATGAGAATACAGGGTAAGTGGCACATTAACATTAGAAAGCTGTTACTTTTAGGAATCCCATTGCTTTTATTATCAATTGAGTACTTCAACTTCATTTTATTAAATGATTTGCTTAGGTTGGGAAATAGATATCTACTAGTTCCTGCCAGAGAACCTTTCTTTCGATTTATGCTTGGGTATGTAATAATAACATCGTTTCACAAAGATTGAACAATGTTATTATAGATAAAGAACAAATCAAATAATCCAGTTCCAATAAAAAGAGGGCTGTCGGAAAATTGACAGCCCTCAATAATTATGTTGTTTTCAATATCTTATAATAATTCCTTAGGGATTCTTATAGTAGTACTTGTTCCCTTTGCTACTCCACTTTCAATAGATACAATGTTATCACCAAAATATAGTACCAGCCTTTTTACTACATTACATACGCCCATACCTTTTGTATAATTTTTATTCAGTATTTTTTCATCTTCATATTTTAGTAGCGATTCTGCTTGTTCCTGTGTCATACCTATTCCATCGTCTTTTATCAATATATTGATATGGTCTGACTCATCTTTTAGCTCTACAGTTAGATGTCCTTTTCCTTCTTTCTGTTCCAAGCCATGAATCATTGCATTTTCAACAAAAGGCTGTAATATCATACTGGGTACCATAAAATCTTTGACTTTTTCATCCATATGAATATTATATTGAATCTTATTACCGAACCTGATCATTTGAATGTAAATATAGTTTTTTATTATGTTGAACTCATCTTCAAGGGTTACAACGTCATTAATTTTTTTTAGATTATATCTGAGTAGTTCACTTAAACTTTCTAACATCATCTTCGTTTGCTTAGCATCCTCAATATCTGCTAAAGTTCCAATTGAATTCAGTGTATTAAAAAGGAAATGGGGATTAATCTGAGATTGCAAGTAATTCAATTGAGACTGTTTTAATGAATTGGCCATTTCCAGGTTCTTTATTTCTTCTTGCTGTAATTTTTTTTGCATATCTGCCTTTTCATTAATCAGTTCCATTTGTTTTCTTAATTTTACCATCATATAATTAAAACAATCAATTAAGGTCTGTAATTCTCCACGTCCTTTTATTTTTACCTCAGTGGTATCGTAATTTCCTTTTGCGACTTTTTTAAGTTGTATAACCAATTGATGTATAGGCTTGGATAATCGTTGGGAAAACAAGTATGCTATTGTGAAGCAAATGATTGTAATAATTAATGTATATAAAAACGTCTGCCCTTCCTTATCAAGTATTACTTCTTTTAAATTAGAGTAGATTGAACTGACTACATTTAATTTCAATGTAATAATTGATTGTAATTCTTCCTGTATATAACTTTTGAGTCTTTCCAGTTCAGATAATAATTCATCTATATATATTTGCTCCATTTGAACATCATGATTTCTTATTATAGCATCACTTCTGGAACTAAAAGTAGCTATCATATTTTTCGCATCATAATATTTGTAATAGATTTCATTGTCAGTTGTACGTTCCATATGGTCTTCTATCTTTTTGATGACATTTTTCAATTTGTAATTATATTTTTCCAGATAATCATGATCTCCACTCAAGGTATAATTATCAATATGTGAATAGAGTTCATCTATCTCAACATATAAAGTATGAACTTGAGATAAATCCGTTAAGTGCATGTTAAAACTGAAGTAATTATTTTTCAAACTACTTAGAGATGTGAAATTAATGGCTAGCATGACTAATATAATTCCTAGAGAATATAAGGTCAATATTTTTCTAAAAGTTAGTTTATTATTGTTTCTTTTCATTTCATATCACCTAACCTATTATCTTTTATGTCTATATTCTTTCGGACTCATGCCTATATTTTTTTTGAATATCCTACAAAAATAATTGGAGTCTTCATATCCTACACGTTTAGATATTTCTTTTATCTTGAGATTTGTGTTTTTCAATAATTCTTTTGAGGCTTCTAAACGAAGTCCTATAATGTAATCAATAAAATTAACATTAAATTTGTCTTTGAACAGCTTACTGACATACTGGGAAGATAATTCAACCAGGTCTGCAACTTGATTTAGTGAAATATCTTTTGTGAAATTAGTGTTTATATAATCATATATATCCTTAATAATTTGAGTTTCATCTTGTTTTTTCATTTCATAAATTCTATCTAGCATATAATTTGTTATATTATATACCCATATTTTGACTTCATCAGATTCTTTAATGGTTGATAAGGCAGCTATGGTACTGGTAAAATTAATCATGTCATCTCTAACATTCAATTCAATCATCTTATGTTTGAGACTATAGATAAATTGGCATAAGTAATCTTTTAATACATTAAGATTAAAGCAATTATGAAATATATTCTCTAATATCTGTTCACAGAGAAGTGAACATTCCTCTTTGGAACCGATTTTCAATTTTCCTGTTAATTCTTTTTCTAATCTAATTGGATATTGATATAATATTTTCCCTTTATTTGATTTTTCAATATTGCAATAGTGATATATTGTACTTTCTTTAATCGCTCTTTGCAATGATTCCCAACTCTCCTTGTATGATTTTCCAAAGTTATTAGAATCCTGATAACAATTTCCAATTCCTAAGAATATATCTATTTTATCAATAATTCTTATTTTATATCTTAGATTAGCTGCTATTAGTTTAGATTCTTCTATTGTGTCTATATTGTTCTTCTCTTTTTGATATATGAAAATAACTATTGTATTACCAATAGGAGTTCCTAATATGAAAGAAGTCATGAATGGTAGATATCTTCTAACAGTGTTAATGATTTTTTCTCTATTTCTTCTTTTCATTATTGAACTATTAATATGTTTCATGTCATCATTCTGGAAAGATATCAGCATAAAATATCCTTTATATATCTGATACTGCAATACCTCCATATAATGATTTATTTCATCGGAATCAATAGTTCCTTCTATAAAAGCGTTCACCAATTCTTTTTCAATAACAGGTATAATGGATTCAATCTTTTCTTCTAAAGTTTTCTTTTGTATATCTCCCCTGGATTCTATACTTTCTAAGACTTTATTAATTTTATACACAGTATCTTTTGTAACAATAGGCTTTAATAGATAATTAACAATACCAATCTCCATAGCTTTTTGGATATATTCAAAATAATCATAAGCCGTCAGTATAAGTATATTGATATCAGGCATCATTGATAATATTTTTTGAGAAGCTTCTAATCCGTCCATCCCAGGCATTTTTATATCCATAATGACAATATCAGGGTGGTATTGTTCACATAATGTAATTGCTTGATTCCCACTCTCTGCTTCACCAACTACATCAAGATTACTAAAATTTTTTGAGATCAATGTTCTAAGAGCATATCTAGATAAAATTTCATCGTCTACAACTAGTACTTTATACATAATCTATACCTCTTCATTCAGCTTACATTCATAGCTTTTTATTTCTTCATTACTTTGTGATTCCACCAACAATGTAATAGGTTCATCAATTTCTACAGAAATATTATAGGTAGTATATTTATCTCTATCATTTTTATGCTCTTGTATAATCTTATCTACATAACTTATGATACTGAATTTATGTATTTGTATATCTTTTCTTTCATTAGTTCCTAAAAATCGCAGATCACAAATATTACCATGTTTCATTTTCATGATAAAAAAATAATCCTGCAATATATTTATTTCTTGATTAAGGCTTACATATTCTTTATCATTGCCATAGTATTTAAGTATTCTATCTAATCTTTGTAATAGCTCCAATGTCCCAGGAGCTTCTTCAACATAGCTCATTTCACATGCATTAATCAATATATGATGCGTAAATTCTAAAAATCTTTCTGTCAACATGGTTTCACCCCGCTAATATTTATATACATATATTGTATCAATGGTTATTATAAAATACAACGAACGGGAAAAAATATTAGATTATTAACAAAAAATAGAACAAACCATAATTACATACAATTGTTCTATTCATTGTTAACTCTAAATTTTACATATATTACATGTAACATATTCTACGTACTACATTTGTCACAATAACATCTAGGTTCAATCAATATTTACCATATTCTTGTAAAGTTTCCCACATAGCCATAAAATTTTCTGGTGGTACATCTCCTTGAACATTATGTACCGCAGAAAATACAAATCCTCCGTCTTTTGCTAAATCCTCTATTCGTTTCTTGACTTCATCCCTAACTTGCTCAGGTGTACCGAATGGCAATACTTGTTGAGTATCGACTCCACCACCCCAGAAAGTGATATCTTTTCCAAATTCTCTTTTCAATACTTTGGTATCCATATCACTAGCATTGACTTGTACTGGATTCAATATATCAACACCTTCATCTATTAAATAAGGAATTAGAGGTTTGCAGGCACCACATGTATGATAAAAAATATAGACCTTCTTCTTTGCTTTCTTCTTTATGAATTCAAATAACTTCTTGTGATATGGATGTACTAATCTCTTATACATATCTACCGAACAAAGCAAACTATTCTGTGTTGCCAAATCATCAGCCTCAGATACTATCAATACGTTCTCGCCGACTTCTTCTAATGCTCTCTCCCAATACTGCATTTTTAATTCTGTAATTTTATTCATTAGAGAATGAGCATATTTTTCATTGATTGCCATATCAATAAAGAACTTTTCATAGCCGGACATCCAAAGTGCAGTTTCCCATATACCAGCATATTGTCTACCTAATATATAAGCTTTTTTATCTTCATAAACATATTTATCTGCCTTTTCCTTCATGTTCTTGAATCTACCTTCATCTATTGGATCAGGCCAAGGGAAACTATCAATGTCTGTAATAGAATTCGAATCAGTTAGAGAACCTTTTACCATGTCATAGTATAATCCTTGATTCATAGGCATTTTCCATTCAATTCCCCATTCATCCACTCTCTTATAATATTTCCCATCTATTACAGGTGCCTTGTATAATCCAATTTTAGTAGGAGGTAATGGGTCTACACAACGTACATCTACCTTAAGTCTTTTATTCATATCCTCATCTATTCTTGCAAGTTGCTGCATTTCATCTAATATATCAATTTCTTTGTGAGGCATTTTCAGATAATCTCTCAAATTAAAATAACATACCTTATTCATTCCTGTTAAAACACTTCCACCAATATCAAAAGGAATTCTATCTGGTTCTTTATGTTCCAATGTTCTTTTTATTCTTTCAAAACTTGTATATGACATAGTATAACCTCCTCATTATTATTTATCTTTTTTTCGTTCTTTTCTTACTTTCCCCGCCTGATCAATGAGTACTGCTATAAGTAATGTAGCACCGATGACAAATGTCTGCCAATAAACATCAACTCCAAGTAAAGTAAGAGCATTAGTTATTAGGGCCATTAGAACAGCACCAAAAAATGCACCGACTACTGTTCCTTCACCACCACTTAAGCTGGCTCCACCAATGATAACAGCCGTTATAACTCTAAGTTCCAACCCTGTACCAGCTGTTACAGAAGCTGCACCCAACCTAGATGCCATAACTATTCCTGCAAATCCAGCTAATAAACCAGTTAATGAATAATTCAATATTTTCATTTTGCTAGCTTTGATTCCTGATAATATTGCAGCTTTTTCATTTCCACCGATATAATAGTTTTGTCTAAAAAATCTAGATTTACGAAGCAAAATATCTCCTATGATTACAAGAATGATTGCGTACCATATTGGTGCCTGTATACCTAATAATTTACTTTGTCCTATAGCTTTGAAGGTTCTACCTAACCCAGTAATGTTTTGTCCTTTTGTTAAAATTAGAGTTAATCCTCTAAATAAACTTAAGCTAGCTAATGTTGTAACGAAAGGGTTAATACCTATTTTAGAAATGATAAATCCATTAAAACACCCTATTGCCCCTCCAATAATAAGTCCTATAAGTACTGCCAGTACAACGGGTATTCCTGCTCTTATGGTTAATGCTACAACTGCACCTACAAATCCCACAACAGATCCAACTGACATATCAAAGCCACCACTAACCATTAGATTAGCCATTGCCACTGCAATAATAGTTTCTAATGATAAGCCCAGTAAAAGAGCTAATATATTACCTGTGTTCAAAAAATAAGGTGATGCAAAACTCATAGCAATAAAAATTACAAATACTATAGAAAAAATCATGAATTCTCTCATTTTTGTAATTCGTTTTATGACTTCCATAAACTCACTCTCCTTCAAAATTATTTATCTACTCCTGTAGCCAATGCTATTACATTTTCTTCATCCGCTTCTTCTTTAGACAATTCACCAACGATATGACCTTCTTTCATAACAATGATTCGATCACTAATACCTAATACTTCTGGCAAATCAGAAGAAATGACTATAACCGCTGTTCCTTTACTAGCTAATTCTCTTAGTAATTCATATATTTCGCTTTTAGCTCCAACGTCAACACCTCTTGTAGGTTCATCAACAATTAATACTTTTGGATGGATACCGAACCACATCCCTAATAAAACTTTTTGTTGGTTACCTCCTGATAGATTAGATACGTTACGATCTGCATTAGGTGTTACAACACCAAATTCTTTTATGTATCCCTCTACAGATCTATTGACTTTATTGTCCTTGATAAAGATTCCTGAAGTAAAATCATCTAATTTATTGGATATAAAATTAGATTTGATTGAAAAATCTAGATACAGTCCCTGTGTCTTTCTATCTTCTGTTAGATAACTGATTTTATGTTTTATGGCATCACTTGGAGATTTTATCCTCAATTTCTTTCCTTCCAGATATATCTCACCACTATCAATTGGTTCAGCACCAAATATTCCTCTTCCAATTTCAGTACGTCCAGCTCCAACCAATCCAGCAAATCCAACAATCTCACCTTGTTTCACCAAAAAATTAATATCATGGTATGTATCTTTTTTTGATATATTCTTAACCTCAAAAATGGTATCTCCAATTTTTGGGTCTTCTTTTCTTTCTCCATACATATTTACAATTTCTCTACCTACCATATTCCTTATCAAAAAATCTTCATCTATGTCTTTTACATTCGCATTACAAATGTATTTTCCATCCCTTAATATGGTTACTGAATCAGCTATTTCAAATATTTCATGAAGATGATGGGAAATATATATAAATGAAATTCCTTTCTTCTTCAGCATACGAATATTATCAAATAGTCTATTGACTTCTATTTCCGTTAACGAAGAGGTGGGTTCATCCAAAATCAATATTTTGGGATTAAAAGAAATAGCTTTCAATATTTCAACGACCTGCTGATTTGCTATAGATAAGTTTTTAACTAACATCATTGGATCAATATAATCAATGTCGAATAATTTTAACATCTTTTTAGTTTTCAGTATAAGTTCCTTTTTCTTGATTAACTTCAACTTACCCACAGGTTGACGATTAGCTAAGATATTTTCTGCAACACTTAAGTTAGGTACTAAACTTAATTCTTGATATACTACACTGATTCCTTTTGAATTAGCATCATGAGCAGAATCAAAGTGGACTCTTTCACCTTCTATTAGAATCTCACCTTCATCTGGCTTGTGAATACCACCTAACGTAAGCATCAAAGTACTTTTTCCTGCTCCATTTTCACCTACCAAAGCATGAACTTCGCCTTTTTCAATCTTCAAGTCTACTTGTTCCAAAGCTCTCACTCCAGGAAAATTTTTAATGATTCCTTTGGTTTCCAATATATATTCAAGCAATATTTCACCAACTTTCTATTTATATGGGGCTGTCATTCAAAACATATTTTTAACGTAGTTATCAGATAAAAAATGTATTTTGACACAGCCCCTATAGTTATCTATTATAATTTTAATATAAAACTGTATAATTCTTAATTATTGTATTACCTCATAAAATGTTTATAGTTCTCTTTATCCACAATAACAACTCCAGTATCAACCATTGTTGGTACTCCAAGTACTCCAGCAGCTTTATTGTCACTGGTTATTTCTACATTACTATTATTTAAATTGAATAATAGCTGAGTTGCATAATATGGCATTAATGCTGTTTGTTGAGCTACTGATGCTGTAATGACACCTTCTTCAATTGCTTCTAATACTTCATTACCTCTATCCATAGCAATTATTTTAACTTTTCCTTGAAGACCTGCTTCTCTAACAGCTGTTGCTGCGCCAGAACCACCAGCTGCCTCTACACATGCGATACCTGCCAGATCAGGATATTTTTGTAATAATGTTGCTGCTGCTTGAGCTGCCACTACTGGGTCAGATTGTGTATCAGCTATTTGAACTACTTCAATATCTGCATATTGTTCAAAAGCTCTCTTATAACCTTCAACACGTTCTTCCAAATTGGATTGACCAGGTTTAGTCATAATAGCAATTTTACCCTTTTTACCTATTTCTTCTGCTAAGTAATTTCCTCCAGTCATACCAGCATTTATATTACCTGTTCCTACAAATGCTAATCTTTTTGAATCTGGAAGATCCGCATCAACTGTAACTACTGGTATACCTTCTTCAATTGCCTTATCTACTATTGAATTCAAAGATGGTTCAAAACCAACAACAACAATACCATTAGGTTTCTTGGATATAGCTTGTTCAAAAGCCGCCACCATAGCATTCATGTCATATTCAGCAGGTCCCACATATTCAGTCCTTACACCTAATTCTTCTCCTGCTTTTTTCATACCCATCTTATGGTCATAAAAATAATCTAAATTACCTAATGCTGAAACTTCAATGTACAATTGATCTTCATAACTTTTTTGAGCTTCATTTGAAGTTGCATTTGTACCTGATTCTTCTTTTTTCTCTGCTTTACAACCAGCAAAAGATAATACCATAGCAATGACTAAGAGTACAGTTATAATTTTCTTCATAAAAAATTCCCCCTTGGAATAGTATTTTTTATTACATAAAGAATTATATAATAATAACTATAGTATTTGAGGGATTTATTTTTAATAAACATAGTATATTTTTAATCTGATAATTTTTTACTTGATTAAGCTCATTCAAACTATTTAAAAAAATGCTATAAACAAAAAAAATGCTATTTTCTATATAGACTAATTCTTACCATTGGCTCTATATAAAGATGGCGGGTATCCTCTCTTCTCTTTATACTGTTTAGAAAAACTATAGGGATCACTGTATCCTAATAGTTGGGATATTTCCTTGATAGTATATTCAGTCTTCATAAGTAGACGTTCTGCTTCTTCAAGACGCATATTAATCATATATGCTTTTGGATATAGTCCATATTCTGCTTTAAATAGCTTTCTAAAATAATTTCTACTAAGACCTGCTATATGACATAGTTCATCTAGTGCTATGTGTCTGTGAATATTGAGCTGTATATGTTCTACCGTTTTTCTTAATCTCTTATCTATATTTCTGGGAACTTGTAATGACATGATATTCTCAGCTAATTCATATAATATCTGTTCTAGAATGGACATAGCAATTTTCTTACCATGTGTTTTAGTAGGGTTATGATAATTGTTGATTAAAGCAGTCAGGTAATTATGAAATATACTGTGATTATCTAGAATTGAAAAACCAAAAGGTTCTTTTACTTCTATAGGCTCATTAGTATTGTTATTAACCATATTAAACCTCAGCAGTATCATATGAGGTAAATCCAGCTTATTAAGAGTCCTGCCATGACAATATCCTGTAGAAAATAAATATATTTTACCTGTTTTCATTATATCTCTGTAATTATTTAGTCCATAATTATAACTCCCTGAACCTCTTCTCACATAAGCAAGATGAAAATCTGGATTGACCCTATTTTTGAAATCCCAATCTATAGGAAGTCTAAAATCATTACATGCATTTATCTGCATATGATAATCATTCATATATACATCTAGCATATTATTCATCAAACTACTTATATTTTTAAAATCCGTATTACTTTTTAACATTCTATATCACCTTTTAACATGTTAATGATTATATCGTAATGCTATAATTATACTACTTATATTATAATCTCCATAAAACCAGTATTACTTTTTACCATTGTTTTCTATATCTATTATACTAATAATAAGGAGTGAAATCAATATGACAACAGCAAGTAACCCTAATATAATATTTATACTCATTGATGATATGGGCTATAAAGATCTAAGCTGTTATGACAGCTCATTTTATGAAACACCATTCATAGATTCATTGGCTCACGAAGGAATGTTATTTACTGATGGTTATGCATCTTGCCCCGTATGTTCACCTTCTAGAGCCAGTATCATGTCAGGCAAATACCCAGCTAACATTGGTATAACCGATTGGATTGATCATAGCAAAAAATGTCATCCTGCTCATGGTATTTCAGTTGATGCACCTTACATCGACCACTTGCCTCCCCATGAAATCAGCATAGCTGAAGCTCTAAGAAATGAAGGCTATCAAACTTGGCATGTTGGTAAATGGCATCTTGGCAAAGAACCTTATTACCCTGAGAAGCATGGATTTCAAGTCAATATTGGCGGTTGTTATTATGGTAATCCCTATAATGGTTATTTTAGCCCTTATGACATCCCCACACTTGAAAATGGTCCAGAGGGTGAGTATCTTACAGATCGGCTAACAGATGAAACCATACAACTAATTAAAAATAGAGATACCTCTAGTCCCTTCTATCTTAATCTTTGCTACTATGCAGTGCATACACCTATACAAGCAAAGGAGAATCAAATACATAAGTATAAACAAAAACGAAGATCATTAGGTATAGACAAGAAAGATGAGTTAATAGTTGGAGAACATTTTCCTTGCTACCATAAAAGAGATAAACAAGTAACAAGAAGAGTCATTCAAGGAGATGCCAGTTATGCAGCTATGATAGAAAATCTTGATTGGAATGTTGGCCGTCTATTGTCTACTCTAAAAAAAGCAGGCATTGATGAAGATACTTTAATCATTTTCACATCAGACAACGGTGGTCTATCAACGGCTGAGGGTTCACCTACATGTAATGCTCCACTAAACGAAGGTAAAGGATGGATGTATGAAGGTGGTGTAAGAGTGCCTCTGTTGGTAAGATGGCCTAATGTCATAGCTCCTGAAAGTATATGTAATGAACCTGTAACCAGTCCTGATTTCTATCCTACATTACTAGAAGCTTCCAATAGTCCACTTATGCCAAAGCAACATCAAGATGGTATTAGCTTATTGCCACTTCTAGAAGGTGGAGACAAAGTTGAACGTGAAGCTCTTTACTGGCATTATCCACATTACGGGAATCAAGGCGGAACCCCTGGTTCTTCAATTAGAATGGGTAACTATAAATTAATTGAGTTTTTTGAAACTGGTAAATGTGAATTATATGACTTGAATGAAGATATAAGCGAAGAGCATAATCTAATAGATGAATTACCTGAAAAAGCATCTTTACTGAAAGACAAACTGGAAAAATGGAGATTCAAAATGGAAGCTAAGATTCCAATAGTTTATGAAGAGTAATATAGAACAAAAGAGACAACGCCTAGTTCTCCATAAGAGAATTTATCCATTAGCAAATCAGGGTATAAGTATAGATAATAACTCTATACAATACCCTGTTTTATTATTCATGCAACTTCATATGTTTACGTATTTTCTTTATTTTGAGATACGTCTTTGAACCATATATAATAAAAAAGAATAGAAGTATTACATATAATGCATCAACAATTTTTAAGAAAACTCCTCCTTCATTAAATGTCATATTCATTAAGTTGATGAAATTAACAAATAATAAAGGAGCTAACCCCAACTGTAAGAAGAAAATGCGTCTGAAATGCTTTAATTTACTATCCAAATCAGTAAAAAGATCAAATGAACCTTTTCCTTTCTCCTTCCTAAGATAAACCCACCTTGCCCATGAAGCTACATGCTCTATGTCTGTATCTGCTAGGAAATCTAAGTAGCTTCTACTTTCATTATTGGTAGTCATGTTTTCTAACAATTCAATTCTATAAGTGTAAATATTAGGTTCACCAATGGTAAATATATAAAACAGAAAACAATATCTAAGGAAATGATAGCCTCTACTTTCCATCTCATTAAGCCATTTTTCTTCTTTTTCATAATCCATAAAATATCTAAAAGCTAGCTTAGTCATGATTATTACCTCCTAAAATGTCTTCACCTAATTTGGTAAGATGTTGTAAACGCAATAATTCTTGATTAGCTATATGCAAACCTTGTTTTGTGATTACATATTCCTTTTTTTTTCGACTAGTACCTTCTTGGTGATATATTTTTATCCAGTCTTTCTTAAGCAAAGTATTAATAGCACCATATAGGGTACCACTTCCTAATTGTACACTTCCATCACTTATTTCACTAATATGCTGCATAATACCGTAACCATGAAGAGGTGTTTTTAACGTTAGTAAAATATAGAATACAGCCTCAGTCAATGCCATTCTTTCATTACTCTCTGGCACAATAATACCTCCATTCATATATAATTATCTATATGTCGTCTTACGACATATCGTCTGATGACATAATTATATCAGTTGCCGACATATTAGTCAAGAAATATTTTTACTAAATTGCTATATGATTTCCATTTCATCTCTACTTGGTAAATCTGGAAAATGATTAGTTGGTAATGTCTGATACCAATAGGCTACAGAAGCCATATCATCTTGTCTAGAAAGATATCTTCCAGCCCTTTCCTAAGTCTCTAGCACATTATTCTCCTGAAACATATGGTATGACTCCTATTCATTTTCATCAGTTCATTAGAATTGAAAGAGCCAAAGAGATGATTAAACTCACTGATTATTCTTTAACAGAAATTGCTGATATATTTGGTTTTAGTAGTATACATTCATTTAGTCGTACTTTTAAAAAGATTGATGGAGTTACGCCTTCTTATTATAGAAGACGTTAAATCTCTTTCTATTAAACAATTGGTACTTTTATTTCAACTAAAAACTCATTTGGATTATTTATAATAAATTCATCTATTATAGTAGTTATTACTATATCCCCTCTTATGTTTATTTTATTATCACTAATGAACTCTTGGATTCTATTAAAAAAATTTCCTTCTGATTTGTGTGAACCTTTGTGATAGGCAACTAAACATTTTCCTAATGGATATTTCTCAACATTTTCATCATCCATAAAATTTCTATCTATAGGCAATAATATTTTTTCAGCAAATTCCATCTCCTCTTGATTTGTTCTATTCAGAAAATCATAATTATAAATCAATAGAATATCCTTATTATGACCTATCTCTGAATACTTAGGATATCTCTTAGTAAGTTCACCTAATTTTTTCTCAAATTCGAACCAATCATTTGCTGTTTTACATTCCCCAATTACACCATATACATCCTCACACTCTTTAATCTCTATATTACTACCATTGATTTTATATAAATTCCTTTTATCTTCAATACCTTGTATGATTATTTCCATATTCTTTAGTATTGCTTGTTTTCTTCTTATTTCTTCTTTAAATATATCCTTTTTGCTTTTTAATATATTTAATGATTCATCTATATCTGTAATTTCCTTGAACTCCTTCATTTCTTTTAATGAAAACCCAATCATTCTGAAAAATTTTATGCAATCCACATCCATGAATTGCTCTATACTATAATATCTATATCCATTTGTTTTATCTATTATCTCTGGTGATAACAATTCTAATTTATCATAATATCTAAGTGTTTGTGCATCAATATCTTTTATTTTGGCTACTTCTCCAATTCTATATTTTTTCTTCATATTATCACTCCTACCCACATTTAATTTATTTTTTGCATAACTAACCATTGACCTTATAGTAATAATAAGGTTTATACTATAGCTTGTCAATAAACGCTAAAGGAGAATTACATATGAATAAAGATTTTACTAAAATCGATTTAAAAAATTATTTGAAGTTTGTGTTTCCTACTATTATTTCCATGGTATTCATATCCATATATACTATGACTGATGGTATTTTTGTATCTAATAGGTTAGGAAGCACTGCTCTCGCTGCTCTTAACATAACTATACCTGCCTTCAATTTTATATTCGGCAGTATCTTTATGGTTGTTATTGGGGCATCAGCTATCATTGGAATAAATCTTGGAGCAAAGGATATAGAACAAGCCAACAAAAACTTTAGCAGTATGATATATGTACTAGTTTTTATTTGCTTCTTTTATCTATTTATAGGAATTTTCTTTACAGACCAAATAGTAAGAATATTAGGTGCCAAAGGAGAAATGATTCCTTATGCCAAGGATTACTTATTTATCCTGTTTGTAGGATCTTTTTGTTTTGTTGGAAAACTGTTTACTGAGGTTTTTCTTAGAATAGAAGGAAAATTCAATTTGTCTTTAGCTGCAACTATAGCTGGTGGACTGGTAAATATTTTATTTGATTATATTTTTATCTATTCTTTGGATATGGGCATTAAAGGGGCAGCATTTGGAACTATACTTGGTGCTTTTACTAACGGGTTAGTTGGTATCATTTATTTTGGTTTTAAGTCATCTAAAATCCGCTTTATTTTAACTAAGATTGATTTTGGTTTTATTAGACAAGCTTTAGTCAATGGTTCATCTGAAATGGTTTCAAGTATTTCCGCCGGAATTACTACTTTCATTTTCAATATGGTTCTATTGAATCTGGTTGGTGAGTTGGGTGTTTCAAGTATATCCATCATACTCTATATCAATTTCTTATTGTCATCAATCTTTATTGGTATAGCTACAGGAATACAACCTCTGATAAGTTATAATTTTGGTGCTAATCTTATTGAAAACATTAATAAGTTGCTAAAAATATCTATTATCATTATAGGTACCATTAGTGCTTTTTCTTTCATCGTATGCAATATTTTTAGATATCAGCTTATTTCGCTTTTTGAAACTAAGAATGCAGAATTGATTAAGATGACTGCTGAAGCCTTTAAAATATTTAGTTTTACATTTTTTATCAATGGATTCAATATTCTTGGATCAGGATTTTTTACCGCATTAAATAATGGTAAATATTCAGCTATTATTTCTTTTAGCAGGTCTATCATATTTAAGATAATATTAGTTTTGATTCTTCCTTATCTTATGGGATTAAAAGGAGTATGGTTTGCAACCCCTATATCTGAGTGTTTATGTCTTTGTATGACCGTATATTTTTATAAGAAAGTCAAAAATAGAGAGCTTAATACTAACTCTCCAAAGATAAATTTTTTAATTGGGTAAAAAAAGCAATTATGATAAAGACAATAATATAACCTTAAAATAAGTTCTTAGACAATACTTGAATTTATAAAAACATCGCTACTAAATTTAAACCTGTAATAGCTTGCCCAATTTTTAAAATGATTGTTGCAAGAATTAGTACTCCTAAACCAATACCAACATACTTAATGCTTACTTTGAGTATGTTGGTTAAATCACAAAAACGACCTGCCATTTTTTTCCCTTCAAATGATGCATTTCCTAACATATATGAACATACGATAGTTGATATCTTAAAAGGATAACGTTTTCTTAATATCATAAATATCAATAGACACCATTAACTCTGCCCTATTATATTCAAAAGCGTTCACAAATCTATCATATTTAATTTTTTTAATTGTGTTATTAATAAATACTATTGAAATCAACGAAAGTGTTAATGCTATAGCTATTATTACCTTAAGTATTAAGCTAATCTGTGTAAATCTCATTTGCTACTCCTCTTGTTAATCTTATGGTATCTGTATCAGGCATATTCATATCGTTTAATCTGTTACTTTTTCAAATCTCTTCCTATAATTACCCTTTAATAATTTTCGTAATTGGTTTTGTTTGGCCCGTGATAGTTTACCCTCCCAACTTTCATCAACCTATATTCTATTTATCAATTTTACCTTGTATCAATATGTACCTCATACTATCTCTAGTTTTTCACACGTTCTTTTAGTGTAAGCTCAGCTATTGCTTTTGCTTTAACCATAATTGGTTTAATTTCTTTAATCTTAGTATCATCTAAACTCTCTTTATCCTTTAATGTATCCATACAAAGTTTTAATTCATCATAGTTAAAATTAGCAGATGATAAATCAAAAAAACGGTTTGACGGATTTAAACTATTCATTTCTTGTAATAGAGATTCTATTTTTTTCATGTACTCTTCATTTTGCGATGTAACTAAAGTATTAGGTAAGTCATCAATTTTACACGAATCCAATATAGCAATATAAATTTTTAAATACCGCTGTTCGTATTTATCAAATTTATATTCTTTAAATTTTGGATTGATTAAAAATGTTATTAATACTGTAAATATAAGTAGAATATATAAAATCCATTTTTTATATTTTTTTATCATTTTTTTCCCTTTCTTCATTAAGCTATACCACCATTGTCAATATATAATTTATAAAATAGTTCGAACTCTTTTTGTTCTTTCTCTGTTTTTTCCTTATAATAATTTGCTTTAATAATTTCATGCATATTATCTAATTTATTAATATTTCGGTCATATGCATCATTCATATCTATAACATTAGATATTTGTTCGTACACTTTATAATAAAAATATTTTTCATCATTGCTAAGTTTAGAACCTACTTGTTCGTTTATCTCTTTCATTATATTGTATTTATCATTAATAAATTGTTTTCTATATCCATCAGCTTTAATTAAAAATAGATTGTATGGATTATCTTCTATAGCAGCATTAAAACATCTATTTTTAATATTTTTACTATCCGTAAAAGGATCTTTAATTTCATCCATTGTAACTTTAAATAAGAGCATAGACGGATTTATTGCAACTCCAGTCCATTCCATAAAAGCATTAAAGCTTTTAACGTCAGAATTGGATGTATATTCTGCATATTTTCCAAATACAAAATCTCTTATTCCTGAATAATTATTTATACTATTTATATTTGTAACATCATATGCTAAGTTGGCAGTATTTAATGCTGAAATAAATCCATTTACAATATGAGTATTATAGTTTTCATATAATACTGTTTCATCCATTAATTTTCTATCAAAATATGTCGACTTATTATTGAAATACTCATTTAGATAGCTAAATGTATATATTTCCGCCTTAACATCTATTATGCTGGCATTTGAATCAGGTATTGGAGGATTTGTAAAATACATATTATTTAGATCTTTATTCATTCCACTACAATATCCACTAAAATTTACATGTATGATGGACTTGTTTTTTATGTATGTATATAAGTTAATACCTTTTCCCAAATAACTATCTTCCTTAATAAACCCATTTTCCTTTAATTCATCAATCCCAATCATCTGTAACGCTTGAAAAGTAGCTCTATCTAATTGACCAGTTACCTCAATATTTAATCCTTTCTCACGAATATACTGTTGTAATTTCTTTATTCTTTCCTCATCATAAAAATATTCTTCTTTTTCTGATACCTTCCTAAAAATTCTCTCTGACTCAGACTTGCTATATGTACCTATTACTGATTCATCCAATACATCACTTTCCAACGCACTCTCATCTTCAACTACTGTCTTTGAGTAATCTTTATTATTTATACAAACCCCACTATCCTCAAAAAACTTCTTTATATGAGTTACTTTACTTATAAGTTGAGTATATAATCTTTCAAACCAGTTTTGTAAAATACTGCCACCACTTATACTTGCTTCACTGTGTTTCATTTCGGTCGTATCTGTACTACATGAATTATTATTTATATCTAATAATCCATTAAGAAGATTTTGTATCTGTTGTTCACCATCACTATATTCAGTTATTGCCTTATTAATAATTTGACTTGAATTGTAAGTACTTTCAATAATATTTTGAAAATCACTTACCAAACTATTGAATTGGTTACTGATATTATCTCTTTTTATAATATCAGTGTCAACAGAATTCTTAATAATTTTGAATCTATCAAATATATAATCTACTCTTTTATTTACCTCTTTTATATCATTTTCTTTTTCAGATAAAGCATTTAAATTGTATTTTGTTTGTCCCATAATTAGCTCCTTTCTTCATTCATTATTATATCTTTTTATAATTAATTTTCAACAAATCCTGACGAACGACACGATTTATGGGATAAAATGCATTTTTGAGTACATATTTTTCTATATATATATAATTAAAATCATATTTCCTAGACTGCTTTATAAATCTAAACCAATAAAAATACTCCTTTTATATATACTTTTTATTATTTCAACGTTTACTATAAACGGAGTATATTATTATTTTCATCTTATTTTTTTATTCTATATAAAGTATAAACATTTGTTATTTCATCTAATGACAAGCCATAATTAAATTCCATATTCTTTAAAAATCCTAAATCCAAGTCAATACCTTTATTAGCTAGTTTGAACCTGATATCATAATCATAACTATTTACTTCTGATCTACCTACAGAGTCCAAAAGATATAGTCTTAATTCTTCTGTTGACTGAATATTCATCGGATCTGTATTTTGATAATTACATGATTGTATACTACCAAGTTGTTCCCATCCATGAGTTCTCATGACTTCAAGTGGGGTTTTCATAAAATATGTATAAACTATAGAATTCTTGGCATCATCACATGTTACATCAACGTGATACCATCTATCATTAATATAAACAGCATTCCATGAATGTGAACCTACGAATGTATATCTATCAGATAATATCAGACTAGATATTCCTGCTTCATCACATAAATAATCAAATAATGTAGCATAGGCAACACAAACTCCTTTTCCTGTGTTTAATGCATGTAGAGCTACTTCAGTTGTCGTGAAACCATATTCTCCACTATACGTTATCGTCTTTGCAACATAATCATGTATTGCTTTCACCTTTTCTTCATCGGTCATCTTAGGATTAATTATTTTATTAATAATTTCTTTTACTTTTCTTCTAATTTCTTGATTAGCTGAATCACCTTTAGTAATCTTTTCAAATTTACTTTTCTTATCAACTGCTTTTGGTTCATATTTATTAATTATTGAATGATTAATCAAGTAATAATTTCTATCTTTAAAGTTTTTATTTAAATAAATTCTACACCCTTCTTTAGCAAAAATTGATATTTTGCTTTTCTTTACATCAAAATCCACATAGAACGCACCATAATCAACCATTTTAGTTGATAGATTAAAGTCTATTTCAACTATTTTTTTTGTAAAAATATCTTTTATATAATCAAAGTCCCTTATTTCATCAAGTACTATTAAGTTTCCTTCTAAAGTTATTTTAGCTGAACTCATTAGATACTCACTGGGGAATATACCCCTTATATAATAGTTATAACAATGAAAGTTATCAACATCTACGATAGCATTTTCCAACTTATAGTATTGCTTAGGCTCAAATTTATGATTAATATAACTCATATTGTCATTACTTGCATTTATAAGATATTCTGGATTAATCTTATTATAATCAAAAGCATTACATTTGCTAAAACAACCATTTACTGAAGCAATAATATGGGCCATCTCTTCACGAGTAAGCATTTTATCTAGGTCACTATATTTATCTATAAATCCAAATATATAAGCCAGTTTTACATAATCTGGATATGTATGTTTTATACTTGGTTCCTTAATAATAAACCTATCAATGTATATATCATCTTTGATTGATTCATATACCAGTTGTGAGTACTCTCCAATGGTTATATTTCTGTCAAAATCTTTTTGAAATTTTTCTGGTACTTTATTGTCTATTATTGCCTCACCTATATCAGTTCTATATTCAATTGATGGTAGGTCATATTTAAATGCTGTTAAAGCTTCTCTGTCATTTTCAATTAAAGCTTTAGCCCAGCTAAAGTTACTATCTATCGCATCTAGTACTTCCTCTAGGGATTTGCAATCCATTTTAAGGGTTATTGGCTCTTGGCTATATTGAAAAATTGTCTTCGCATTTGAAAATACATCAATTATATTTGAATAGATTTTGTTTTTTTCAGATTCATTTTGACAAAAAGTTTTTATCTCTTTATCTATGTCTTTTATTTTTTTCATGATAGATTTTTGGAACTGCATAACATCTGAATGAGAAGGTGTTATAACCTTACCTTTTATCTTAACTTCCGCATGTAATTCACCTAATGAACTAAAAGAATAGTCATACACAGTAGTATCGTTGCTTATAGCTTTGTAATTGCCTAACCTTGTTTTTATTGCTTTCTGAAAATCAATAACCTCTTCTTTTTGTAAATCTTTATTATCCGTTGATTGCTCAGCATATGCTACTACTGATAAATTTAGAGTCATTACACCTATCAATATTATTAGTAATTTTTTCATTTCTGTTGTCCTTTCTTAGTTAGTTTGATAATAATTTATTTAAATAAAGTTATTCTTTTTTTACTATAGGAACAAATAATGTTGTTAACATTCTATATACTAACACTATGAGACCTATACATATTATACCTATTATCATATGACTATTAAACCATTCTTCAAATAAGAAATAACCACCAAAAACGATACCTACTAGTGGCAAATTCGTCCAAAATGGTTCCCCTATCTTCTGTTTACAATTAGGACATTTGTATCCATATTTTGGTCCAATGCTATTAAAATGTTTCCAAAAAGTAATTGGTCCATTACAATAAGGACAATTCATTTTATTCATCTATTATACTCCTCTCTATTGGTTTTCAAACCAAATTTTAATACGCTCGTTTTTTAACCATAAATCAGGTGAAGGATGTTTTTCATTCAAGTAACTAAACTGTGCAGGTATAGAAATTTTTACGGCTTTTTCTTTCCGTGCATCTAGCAAATTATGATTACTATCCATTGTAAATTTAAAATTCTCTATATACCCATTATTTGTAACTGAAATTGATATACCCGTTTGCCCTTTTGCATTTTTTAAGTCATGTTGGGTCATTATTCCATTTATACTATTAAAAAACGAACCTTTCCACGTCTTATCAAAACCAACAATAGTTAATCCAATCGTTGTAGCATTAGGAAAATCCAAATCTTCATTAAGTATACTTTTTCCGCTTTGTGGAGCTATTCCACTTAATGCAGCTATTACGTTATATGGTGGTGCCAAATAGCCAAAACCTGTCATTAATATATTGAATCCAGTTTTTTGTATGTATAAATCATTTTGCACAATTTCTATTTTAGATTTAATTTCTTTATTTTGATATTGATATACACTCACATACGTTCCGTATTTATCTTTTGAGTCATATAATCCATTATATTGATCTTTTTGTCTTATAGCCTCTATTGCTCTTAAAATAGCAAACATTTCATCTTCTTTATTATCTTGTGTTGCATAATTAGCATAAATACTTTTTAATCCAATAACATTATTTAAGTCTGAAGAAGATAATATATCTGCATCCTGTAAGTCAGCACTCTCTTTGATTTGTCCTACAGAGTATTCTGAATAATCTTTATTATTTATATGAACTCCATTATCCTCAAAAAACTTCTTTACATGAGTTATTTTACTTATCAATTGATTATACAATCGTTCAAACCAGTTTTGTAGAATACTAACACCACTTATACTTACTTCATCATGGTCCGTTTTTGTCATATCTGTATCATGTGAATCAGTACTTGTATCTAATAATTGGTTAAGCAGATTTTGTATTTGATGTTCGCTATTGCTATATTCTATTACTGCTTTATTAATAACTTGACTTGAATTATAAGTACTTTCAATAATATTTTGAAAATCATTTGTCAAATCATCAAATTTGTCATCTATATTATCCCTTCTAGTAATATCAATGTCAATAGAATTCCTAATCACTTTGAATCTATTAAAAATATAGTCTATTCTTTTAGTTCTTACTATTATGTCATTTTCTTTTTCAGATAAAGTATTCAAATTGTATTTTGTCTGTCCCATAACTAGCTCCTTTCTATCTTCATTCAATATTATATCTTTTTATAATAAAATACAATAAATCCTGACGAACGACACGATTTATGGGATAAAATGCATTTTCAAAACAAATAATACTCATTATGTATAGTAACAACAACTATTTTGCCAATTAATTTCTAAAGTTAAAATAGCTATATATTATTTATATCAGCTATCTTTTTATTCTATTAATATAACTAAACCGCTAATTATAATATTAATCCAATCTTTATGATATTATAGTATTAAAGTGCTATTTTTATAATTATTTCAATTTGATAAACTATAATAAGATAATATTATAGAAAGGGATAATTAAAATGTCATTAATCTACTATCTAGCTTTATCAATATTTATAATGTTAATTATAACAGTAATTCTATCAAGTACATTATCAAAGGGCATTAATACTCCAACACATAATATTCTTATTATATTCACTCAGATTATTATTCTACTAGGAATCATAATACTGAAAACTGAATCAGAAGATTTAACTTATATCTGTGGTTCTCTAATAGTCCTATTCATATTTTTAGGCAGTGTAATAACTAAATATGGAAATGTAAAAAAACAGTAGCTTGATATAAACTAAGAATAGATATTATATAGAAAGGTGTTGCCTATGAAAAAGAATGCTTCCACATATATTGTAGCATATATGATTATATTATTAATTGGTGCTCTAAATTATATAATATTTAAATATAGTGCTAATTATAAACCTGTTGATTATAATTTTCATAATAGCAATTTTTATATAAGAGTTTTATTACTACCTATACTTGGTAGAATCTTATTTGGTATGAGTATTGGGTTAGAGTCTCTGTTAACCAAAGTAGGTGAACACGTTAAATTAAAGATGAATACAACAAGATTACTTATCATGGGTATACCTAGCCTATTAATAAGCCTAATAAAAATACTAGGTCTATTTGGTATAATACCATATTATTTTTTTAAGAATGAAGTTTTCTTATTATCTGCATTATTTCAAGTTTTATTTGGATACATAATAATTAGCAGTATAGAAAAAAAAGAAATCCCTAATTAAACAAAAGTTATCCTCATATATTAATCCATAGGATTTTCAACATATGAAGATAACTCTTCTATTATTACAAAAAAATATGTACTGTTATAGCATTCACTTTTACTTGACCTTAATATAAACCATTCCCCAGAATTCAACTGTAGGTATTTCAAAACAAATATAACGTCCACGATCCATTGATTCCAATGTATATTCTAAAGTTTTGCTACTAGCTATCTCCCCATCTGGGGTAGCATAATATACTCCCAATATCTCTTCATCAATCAAAGCTTTAATCTTAATCCCTTTTACTTTTTTAGGTTTATTACTCTTTTCTTCATTCCATATATCACTATCTATCCCCATCATATTGATTAGATGAATTACCTTACAATTATTAGTTTCCCTTATTTGTGTCCATACTGATTGTTTCTTAGGATATGAGGAAAATTCACCACCTGAAAATATGTATTCTGTATTAATGCCATTTGCATGAGTCATGGAAATATCAATAGCATTAACATCATATAATATGTCACCATACCGAACAATAAAATCATAATAATTCCTAACTTTATTAGTATGTCCATCTAATATTTTACCATAGTTCACATAATATGGATCACATAGAACTCCATTATTCTCACCTAACACTAATTGAAACCCTCCACTAGCTGAAATAACGGCAGTTGTAAGAAGTAGACTATTAATACAACTTTCTGGACTACAGTCATATTTCTTATCAAAACATTTTAGATAAGCTGCAAGAATAACCTGTTTACCGCTTAATTCCTTAGCTCTATGAATCAATTCATATAAATGTCTATATTTAGATTGAGGATTCCATACCTCTATGTAACAAGCCGCTTGTTCACTAGGTGCTACAGCTTCTATTGCCCAGTTACTAACCGCATTAAATATCAAACCAACTTCTGGCTTTACTTCCCTTAAGCTATCATATGTTCTATTAATAAAAGGTAAAAACTGTTCTTCAAGCTTCTCAATTTTTTTCACATTGTTAAGCCTAGAATACGCTGTTTTTGGAAATCCATATGTATCAAGATGAATACCATCAAAATCAAATTTATCAATAGTTATTTGAAATTGATCGATAATATGCTTAGTCCATGGTGAAGAAATAGCAATATTCATTATATAAAACCACTCTCCAAGATTTTGTGGTTTATCTTCATTAGTATATAGAGCCCAATTCTTATGGGATTTATAAAATTCCTTGGAAGCGGCATATATACAACCATACCCTATTGCAGCCATATTGTATTTATGACAGCTTTTTATCTTACCCAAAATAGCTTCCTTTGATAGCTTTCTATCTAATAAGTCTATAAAATAAGGTTCTCTAGGTATCAAATCTTCATGTTTATACATCCAATCATAGAATTGAACAACGTTAAGATGGTACTTTGACATCTGTGAGATATCTTTTTCATCCTTTTCATCTTCTTTGTAAAAATCACTTAAAAATCCATATCTTGGTCTAACTTTCCAGTGTTCAAGTACATCAAAAGCAGTATCTTTACACTCATCTTGAATTTTAATCTCAACACCATAACCTTTATTTTTAATAACTGGCGGCAAATATTCAATAACTATTTCATTAACCCCTTGATTAAGCACATGAATTTCTTTTGTATTGGATATGATTTCATTTAAATGATATATCTTGCACCCAATATAATAAGGTTTATTATCTTTATTTCTATTATTAATCTCTACATTGATCTTTACTTTTTCATTTGGCTTATACACTGCTTTATCAGTAAATACATCCATAATTTCGATTCTTCTTGTATCTGTATTTTTCATTATTTTCACCTCTAAGCTTTATTCTTTTATTGCACCTTCGCCAATGCCACCAACTACAAAGAACTTTTGGTTTATAGTATAGACAATCATTACTGGAATAAGGGTAATTATTGATGCAGCAAAAACCAAGCCATATTTTGTTGCGTGCTGCCCATTGATTCTGTGAATTACAATTGGTAATGTCAATAAACTTTCTTTTGCCCCTAATATTATCTTTGCAGTTAAAAAGTCATCCCAAGTGCCCAATAAAACCAGTATTGCCAAAGTACCTATTGCTGGTTTTGCAAGAGGCATAACTATTTTCTTGAATATTGTAAAATGCGAACCTCCATCAACTACAACAGATTCAATTAACTCATTTGGAATTGCTTCAAAAAAACCTCGTAGGAAAAAGGTATTGCCACATATACCAGTACCTACATACAGTAATATTAATCCTCTTCTTGTTCCTATCATACCTAATTCATTGATTAACATGAATTGAGGTATGATATTAAGTACCCCTGGTATCATTAATGTAAAAAGATATAATTTGAATAATAATTCTCTACCCCTAAAGGGTATCTTAGCAAATGCATAAGCTGATAGAGCAGAAATGAATATGACAATTATAGTTGTCACAAAAGTAATAAAAACACTATTTCCAAAATAATTAAATATATGATAAACATTTATAATTTCTTTAAAATTATCTAATGTAAATTCCTTAGGTAAAAGTCTAGGTGGATTAGGTAAAGAAAATGTAAATGTTTCAAATGAGTTACCTATCATAATTATAAATGGCAGTATAAAAATTATAGCTCCCAAAATAAGAAGTAACCATGTGAATGCCTTACTAAAACGTCTCAATATAATTCATCTCCTTTTAATAATCCACTTTCATCTTTTTATTCAATATCAAAGTAACAATCAATATACTGACAGCTGTCAGAATTCCAATAGCGGCACCTTCACCGAATTTGTATAACTTGAATGTACGTATATATAGTAGATACTGTAATACACTGGTCTTACCTCTAGGATCTCCTCCTGTCAATACGAGAACTTGTAAAAATACATTAAATGAACCTATTAACAATTGAATCATTAGAAAAAATGAAGTTGGTTTTATGAGAGGTATTGTTACTTTCTTAAGTTTTTGTAATCCTGTTGCTCCTTCTATATCTGCTACTTCATAATAACTTTTGTTGATTCCTTGTAATGCTGCTAAATACAGCAACATGGCATAACCAATATTTTTCCATATTCCAAGTACCCAGATAGATATATTTCCACCCCACTCAGTTTTCAACCAATTTATAGGGTTTGGAATTATATGCAAGATATTGACAAGTAAATAATTAATTGGTCCCTGAATTCCAGGGTTAAACAGATATTTGAATACTAATCCAGCAATAATCCATGAAGTGATTACTGGTAAATAGTAAATCACCTTAAATGTAACTGAAAATTTTTTAATAGAATTAATGGCTACTGCAATAATAAGTCCTAAAAATAAAGTTATGGGGGTTACAACTACAGCATACAAAATGTTGTTTCTATAAGCTGTAAAAAAACGTTGCTGAGATTCTCTAAAAAGCTCTTTATAATTATTTAGCCCTGTAAATGTTAATTTTCCAGACATGATATCATAATCTGAAAAACTGATTTGTATATTTTTGATCATAGGATAAAAAATAAATGCAATCGCTAATATTAACCCAGGTAATATAAAAATAATGGCTTGCCAAGATTTGTTATATATTTTGTTTGATTTATTTTGTGTTCTTTTCTTAACTAGTTTTGTTTTCATACGCCTTGACCCTCCAATGAAGTTAATAATAAGGTCTATCCTAGGATATATAGTATTCTAAGATAGCCCCTTATCAATTCTAAATCTTTAATGTTAATTCTGACTAAGAACTTCATCTATTAATTTTGCTGCTTCTTTCAACCCATCTTCAGTTGTTGCTGCTCCAGTAAGGATACTGTCAAATGCATCCTTTATATATTCTTCAATAGTTGCTTTTTCAGGTGAAGGAATACGTGTTTTGGCACTATTCAATTGTTCAAGATAAACTGACCAAACTTCATCACTCGTTAGTTTTGGATTTTTTGCTGCTGATTTTAAAACAGGCATTTGCCCCATTTCCTGTCCCATAAGTACTTGTACTTCTTCTGATAGTAGGAATTTGACAAATAAGAATGCTTCTTTTGGATGTTCACAACTATTGAATATACCGATACTTTCACCGCCAACTATTGAACCTGATTCATTATTGTAAGTTGGAATTAATGCAGGTTTCAAACCTAATTCTTTCCAATCTCCTGTAAAAGCAAAGAACCAAGGTCCTTCAAGAAACATAGCATATTCTCCAGATTTGATACCATCCCAAGCATCAGTAGTACCATCAATCTCTTTGATAGTGAACATTCCTTTTTCATGAAGTTCTTTCAATTTATTCACTGCATCAATGCTTTGTTGGCTATCAATATAACCAGAAGCTTTAGTAAAATCTTCATTAGTCAATTCACCGCCGAATGACCAGAAATAAGGTAAGAAATCCCATTCTCCCGCACTGGAAACATTTAATGTGTATCCACCTTTTTTGATACTTGCATCAATGAATTCTTCCATTGTTTTAGGAACATCTTCAAATCCTAGTTCTTTTAATTTGTTCATATTGAAAACCGCTGCTTTACAATTTGTATCAAGTGGTAATCCATAGTATTTACCATTATAATAGTTAGTAGACATTGGTCCTTCAAATAGATTATCTTTTAATTTGTTAAAACCTTCCATTTCATCAAATGACATTAAAGCTCCTATTTTAGCTAAACCAGAAACGTCTGTTATATCAAGCCTTGCAACATCTGGTGTAGTGTTAGTTCCAGCACTTATAACAATTTGTTCACGGTATTGGTCGTTACCTTGTGCTACAACTTCTACTTCAATGTTAGGATATTTTTCATTGAACATTGGTATTATTGTATCTTGAAAAAATGGCGATTCTTTGTCAGCACCATAGTTATGCCAAAAAATTATTTTAACTTTTTCCTGAGAAGATTCCTTTTCTCCATTAGAAGCAGATTGTTGATTTGTTTTACCCTCTGTATTATTGTTTCCACTATCTTTTGCATCTTTAGTGTCTTTAGCACATCCAGTTAATAGTAACCCTAACGTTAGAACTACAATCATTGTATTTCTTATAATTTTCATTGTATTACCCCCTAAATTAGTAGATTCTGTATATATATAATTATAGCCCTTGAATGGAATAATAAAATAACTAAATCTGACTTTCTTTATACAAAACCTACTTTTTATTTATTTTGGGTTGATAATTGTTGGTAAGAGATATTATACTTAATCTAGGGAATAAAAATATTATTATGGTTTTTAGTATTTTTTTATATTGGATAGTTGTCAGTGTAAAGGATTAAAATCACTTGCCTTACCCTGAGAAGCGGTCGGTCTGCGTGATTTTAACCCTTTACACTTCTGTTGTTGTTATATAATTGATATCTAATTGATACTTAGCAATTAAATTTTATAGGGAAGTGATTTTGTGATTTTTAGGATGAGAACTAATGTATTACCTGTTGTAAGATTTATTGGGCAGATAGCTTATCATCAGGGGTGGAAGCATTTTGAAAGGAAGGCTGATGAGTTTATAGTTTATGTTATTAAGAAGGGTGATATGTATATAGAGGAAAATGGAGTTCGGTATCATCTAAAGAAGAAGGATATTTTTTTCTTTGAACCGAATAAAGTTCATAAGGGTTATAAATCAGCATCTTGTGAGTATTTTCATATTCATTTTTCTAGTTTGGTATTGAAGGAATTTAATAAAGATAGTGAATTGGTTAATGAATTACGTAGGAGGAGATATATTGCGACTACGAGTAATTGTTTGTCCAGTGAATTACCTAATGATTCAACTTGTTTTTTACCTAAGCAGTATTCATTGGAGCATATTGATTATTATTCTAATAAATTAAAAGAGTGTATTAATAATTATGAAATACGGATTGAGAATTATAAGGAGATCATATCTACGGAATTACTTAATCTTTTGATTAGGATTTCTAGGGAATTTGCTTCGGATATTATAGAATCTTCTTCTAGTCAGATAAGTAAACCTTTGCACAAAGCAACTGAAGTTCTAAATTATATTAATAGTGAGTATAACAATAAATTAACTGGTGAGATTATAGCTGAACATTTTGATTCTAATTATGATTATCTTAATAGATGTTTCAAGCAACTTACAGGTCATACAATCATTAATTATGTCAATATGCTTAGAATTAGTAAGGCTAAAGAACTCATACTTACAACCAACATGAAATTTACTGAAATAGCTTATCTTGTAGGTATTGATAATCCTTATTATTTCAGTAGATTGTTCAAACAACATGCTGGCTGTACAGCTACTGATTACTATAATAACACTATGCTTCTTCCTTAGCCAATAAACCATAATAATAATCAGCAAGTTCCTTATACTGTTTAATTGCTTCAACGCCTTTTTCACTGATTCCATAAATGCCTCTATCTATTTTATTGAACCAATCATGAAAATTATTATAAAGTATAGAAGTAGTCTTATCAGCTGTACCCAATTTTCTTAGCGCTTTTGGTGATAAGTCTCCGTATTTTTCTAAACAGCAGGCAATATGTATAGAATTTTCCTTATATGCTGTCATAAGCTTTGTTTTAGTGCTTCCACCTATGTTAAAATTACCATATCGTCCTTCAATCTCAGCAATGATATTATTTTTCTTCTTAGATGACAATTTCTTACTTTGATTTCTATCAAAAGGCTTTGGATGACATGCAATCTGAACCAATGACTTGTTACCCTTGAAAGAAACCAATATCAGTCCAAGTTCTAATCTTCTTATTAGATAAAGCTTGTCCTTCCACTGTCTGGAAAACATTTTTTTTGGACGTTCTATTGCAAGATATACTCTATCAGTTAATCTTTGACCTTTGGTTCCTTGAATCAATAGTTTCATATTAAGAACTTTCTTAAGTTCAATAACAATCAGTTCATCACCCTTTACAGCTGTTACATCTATTGATTTGACCTCACCATTAACCTTATACCCTAAATCCGTAAAATAATTGTATATAGGTTCATATAAATCAGTTTCTTTAATATCCATCATCATTCTCCATTGTTATTTATATAAAATATTATATACTTTATAGATTGATTAGCCAAGTTACAAATTATAAATCATTCTAAAATAATCATTTATACCTATTCTAATTATATTTGCTTTTTTTGTATTATTAGTGGTTAATTCTAATATTATAGTAATACAATACTTCATAGAAAGGAATTTATTATGAAAACAAAAGTATCAGTGGTTATTGTAATTCTTCTTCTTTGTAACCTATTATCTATTCAATCTGTACAAGCAGAAGATACAACTAATGAAATACAGGTGTGGGAAAGCTATTTTGGTGATGGGGAAAAATATGCTTTTAAGGAAATGAATCCATTATATTTTAGTGAATCAGGTACATGGGGGAAAGGTAATGTTATTGATGTACTATCTAATGAAACGGATCAGACCATGATTGGTATAGGAGGAGCACTTACAGAATCGGCTGTATCTGTTATTAATATTTTGCCTAGTGATAAGCAGCAAGAAATATATGATGCATATTATGATGAATCCGGTGCTGAGTATTCCATTGTAAGAACCCATATAGGGTCTTGTGATTTTTCTGTAGGGGAATACTCTTATGCTCCAACTGAGACAACAGATCTTTCTAATTTTTCCATTGACCCAGATAAAGATGATATCATACCAGCAATCAAAAAGGCTTTATCTTATAACGGAGATATTAAAATATTAGCAGCTCCTTGGGCACCTCCTGGGTGGATGAAATATAGTGGTATAAGATATGGTAATGGAAATGGCGGAGGTATTAACGCTGGATCAATCTCTACAACTCCAAATCATATGTTACCTGAATATTACCCTCTATATGCGAAATATTTTGTGGAGTATCTAAAAGCTTACAAAAAAGAGGGAATTGAATTTTATTCTATTTCATTGCAAAATGAAGCTCAGAATAATCCTGACTGGGAAGCTTGTTATTGGACTATTGATTCTACTATTGATTTCATAACCAATCATCTAGGACCAAATCTCGATGCAGAGGGATTCCAAGATGTAAAATTATTAGTATGGGATTGGGATAAACAAGAAGGTGCTATTGGTAAAGGTGATGGTTTTATTACCTTCAATGAAACTCTATTACAATCTAGCGCCGCTGATTATATTGATGGTATTGCATTTCATTGGTATGGTCCTCTTGATATAGCTGATGAAATTGTAAAACGACCTACTTGGGCAGTTGATGATTTCAATAATATCGCCTATTTCCACCAAAATTATCCTACCAAATTATTGATTGCAACAGAAGGTTGCCAAGAAAAAGGACCCTGGCTTAATTCTATTGAACCTGCAAAGAGATATGTGTTTGATATGATTAATGATTTTAAGATGGGTACAACAGGATGGATTGACTGGAATATGGTTCTTAATACATCTGGTGGACCTTTATACAGAGAAACCAATTATTGTCATGCTCCTATCATGGTTGATACTACCTCTAATAAAATTATCTATAATCCGGCATATTATGTATTCAAGCATATGAGTAGAACCATAAGACCTAGCGAAGTAAGAGTTAAAACAAACAGTACCTCTCGTACATATAGAAAAGGTGATGTAACAACAGTTTTTGATAATAAGGATTATGAATTTACAAAGGGGTTACATGAAGTCGCCTTCCGTGATAAGGTAACAGGTAGAATAAAATTAATTGTGGGTAATATCTCAAATAAAATACAGGAGTGTGTTATTAGAGAAGGTGGACGATATGTTACAACAGAAATTAAACCTTATACTCTAGTCACTTTTTCTATAGAATCAACAGCAAGTATTGATTATCAAGCAACTTCTGATAAATCTGCTACTGCATCTTCTTTTGAAAGTAATCCAATTCATGATTACTCTCCTCTGTCAGCTATTGATAATAATATTGAAACAAGATGGGCTAGTGATTGGAATGATGTTGAAAGCCTTACCATTGATCTTGGTGAAGAAAAAGATATAGTAGGTGTTGATTTGTTATGGGAAAACGGATGGTCCAATAAATATGACATATTAGTCTCCACTGATTCCGTAGATTGGGAAGTAGCTCAACAAGTTAATGGTAGTCAAATGAATATATATGAAATAGATGGTATGCATCCTACATCCATTAATTTTGCACCTGTCACTGGTAAGTATTTAATGATTAAAGGTGTTAACCGAAATCAATCCTATGGTTATTCATTGTATGAAGTGCAGATACTGGTTATTGACAAATAAAGTATAGTTAATTTCTAACTTTATAAAATAATTGTAAATAATGTAAAATATTGAGTATATTTTGAGATAAAATAATGAATACTAATATTGTTAAATTATAACTAATACAATTAGGAGGAAAATATATGCATAACCAAATGAATAATCAACAAGGCAAAAATGCTATACAACACGTTCATGATGTACAATCTCAACTAGAAAGTGCTAAAAGTTGTTTGAATCAAGCAATCAGCACAGTAGAAAAACCAGAAAACAAACAAAGAATCCAAGATACTCTTAATGCAGTCAATAACGCATTAACTAGCGTAAACAGTACTATCTCCAATTACCAAGAATCTTAATCAGCATACAACAAAAGCATAGAGTATCAAGAGCCTGTCATATAATAATTATTGACAGGCTTATGTATTTTATATCAGTAAAAATCAAAAGTATACCAATTTAAACTTGATTCTTTGTACATAGTTCAGTACTCATCTTATCACCAATCTTTTTGTCCAGATCATTAATTATCTCAATATATCTTGTCCAACTATCAAAATCATCAATGCTTTTTCCAAATAAAATCCTTTCAAAGTTTTTTCTGATTTTATTTACATTCACTTTATCCTTTTCTTCAATGTTATCATTATCTAGAATTGTAATAACAGTAATTAACGCTTCTATTACCCTATCTCTTTTGGAATCTTTGATTACGCTAATAAAATTTTCATCAAATTCTATGATCGTATCGTGATTATTATTTATTTTCACCTGTTCCATCAAAGATTTTGTATAACCAACTATACATTTATCTCTATCACATTTACCACAATATTTTTTGCCTAAACATATTTCTTCAATTTTATTATCAAGTTGAGAATAATAGTTATATAGCATTTGAGAAGTCTTCAAATATTTTGATTCTTTTTCTTTTGCACGTATTCTTAATAAAGCTTTGATTCTTATAAATAATATGACAGTGATTATCATAAAGAATACTATTAAGTATACAGGTTTTAAATATTCTTCAGGTAATGTAGTTAACAATTTGGTTACACCAAAAATCATGAAAATAGTTGCTGCTATTAATTTAATCATAAATTCTGGGATTTTATTACCTAACTTCCTACCTACAAAGATACCTAATCCTCCTGTAACAATCATTCCTGAAACCGTACCAAGAA
This sequence comes from Vallitalea sediminicola, assembly GCF_054408565.1. NCBI lineage: Bacteria > Bacillati > Bacillota > Clostridia > Lachnospirales > Vallitaleaceae > Vallitalea > Vallitalea sediminicola. Next base: position 61,472 of record NZ_BTPT01000037.1, on the reverse strand, counting down.
GGATTATCAATGGATAGCTAGCATCAGTTGATAATGTTATAGCAGTTAACTGTGTCTTATCACCTAACTCACCAATAAAAAATGCTGTAGCCACAGTGAAAACAGGTCCAAAAGACATAGTTTTGCTTTCATCTTCACAATCTTCTTCTTCAATCTTTAATGTCCATATAGAAAAACCTATAAATGCAAAACCCGCAATCATCTGAAGAGTATTGACTGGAATAAAGCGACATAGATAACTTCCTAATAGAACAGCTAGACCATGATTGAGTAGTGCTCCTAAAAAAATACCACTAATAACTGCTCTAACTTTGTAACGTGTTGCAAATGCCATTGCTAATATTTGAGTTTTATCTCCCATTTCTGCAATGAAAATTAAACCAAAAGCTCTGATAAATTCTGAAAACATTTCTAATCCTCCAATAAATTTTTTATGAAATGTTCTAAAAATAGATTCTCTACTATTAGTAATGTGGATATTTCACTATCATGAAATACTCAATATTAGTAGATAACAAACAAAAAAAAGAAGTGGAATTTTAGATTGGTATAGCTATACCAATCTAAAAGTCTCACTTCTTTAAATTATATTTAAAGCGAATAAAACCAGGATTTCTCCATTATGTTGACTTTATTCATGACTATTGTCACAGTTACTCCCTTTTAGAACATCTATGATTTTATCACATATATATCCATATGTAAATATTAAAATAGCAATTGATAATTATTATCAAATATTTTTTTTCAAAAAATTAAGCCCCTTCTATTAACTGTTCATAACTTACACCATATTTTATAGCTATTTCCTTTGCATAACTTTGCCCTAGTGGCTTACCCTCTCTAACTTTAAATGATTGAACATCATCATGTGAACCAGTTACCAGATTAACCACCCTTGGCACTGTATCATTTTCAAGAGTATTCATTTCATCTGCTTTTTCTCCCAATTCGTGTAGATGTGTATTATATATAACCGTTGCACCTAATAATTGAAGAGCTTTTAGAACATCTGTGGCTATTATTAAACTTTCTAGATGACTTGTTCCATCAAAAGATTCATTCATCAGTAAAAAACTATCCGCAGACATATTGGAATAGATGGTTGAGAACCTTTGACATTCCTCTCCTAATCTCCCATAATTCATTGTTTGTATTTCATCACTTGGAAAATGTAGAAACAATTTATCAATTATTTTTATCGTTACATTCTGAGCTGGAATATAGAATCCAAGCTGTGCTAACCAATAAATCTGACCAATAGACTGAGTAAAAGTCGTTTTTCCTCCTCTATTGGCACCAGTGAGTATAAATATATTACCTTTTGGTTCTATATTAAAATCATTTAATACCATTTCATTGTTTTTCTGGGATTCAACCATATCGTATGCTAAATTAATATTATAAAGACCTTCAATCTTAGTGGAACCTTCACTTATAACTCTCGGTTTGCATACTGGCAAACCTCCTTGTTTCATCTTAATATATATTGAAAAAGCAATTTCATAGAAAATGATTTCTTGTTTCATAGGCTCATAGATACCTAATAAACTGCTGTTAAATTGATCGCAAAATGCTATTAGTTGTTTCATTGCAGGTTCAATAATCTTTTCTAGATTATTTAATGAATCTGGTAGCATCAGACTATCAGGTGCAAAAATCTTTCTGGGTATGGATTTCAATTCACCAAAACCATAACTTACAATTTTAGAAACCTTTTTTAGTTTTCTACTGTATTTAAAAGGTTTATCCTCTAGTGATAATACTATAGCTTCAATAGGTTTAAGATTATAATCAAAATTTATCCCTACTTTTAGACTATGAACCCCTTCATCCATTTCTTTTATATGATAAATATCTTCTTTAAAATTATGATAGACATCACTCTCTATTGTAGTTTCTAAAAATCCTCTAAATTCCATTAACCCCTTTGATTGTAGGTTAGATTTTTTTAACATATGATAAATATTTTCAGTTAAAGACATTACACTGGCTACCTCATCAATTCTCTTAAGCAAATTATAGAGGGTGGCTTCACTTTCGAAGGCAAATTTTATCATATTTTTTATTTCAACACATTTTTCTAATGTATTTTTTAAAGTATTCAAAAGAAGTTCATTATTAATAAAATCATTAAGTATATCTTGACGATATTGTATTGTATGAGTCATTACGGGTATTTTTTTTAGTAAAGAAATAGGGTAGTCCTTTATGGTTTTCGCTAAATCTTCTAAAACAAGAGATATATTTATATCTTCTATGGTTTTATCATCTAATTCATAATATGAATCTGAATCACTTAACCATAATAAACTGAATTTGTGACTGTCTTTAATATTCAAGTTTTTTCCTCCAATCTCTCTACTAATTGAGCATATGTAACATTATATTTTTCTGCAATCTCCTTAGCATGACTCACACCTAACGGTTGTCCTTCATATATTTTATAAGTATTTCTCCCATTACTGAAACCGGCAACTAAACTAATAACAAGTGTATCGTTTTCTGATTCTTCATTAATCTGCGAAGCCATTATACCCAATTCATGTAAGTGAGTATTATAAATCATACGTATTTCTTTGAACTTCACTGCCCTTACAACTTCTTCTGCTATTTTCAGACTTTCTAGATGACTTGTTCCCGAAAAAGATTCATTAAGTAGTATTAAACTTCTATCAGTGGCCTGCTTGAATAATCTACTGAAATCTTCGCATTCTTTACCGAATTTACCAAGATTGACTGTCTCCTTTTCTAAGAGTGGAAAATGAGTGTAGACTCCATCAACCAAACTTAGCTCTGCCTTACTCGCAGGAATCATTAATCCTAATTGGGCTAATATTTGAATCTGACCTATAGCCTGAGTAAATGTAGTCTTTCCCCCTCTATTTGCTCCTGTTAATATAATAACTCTACCTTCTTGCCCCATTTTAAAGTCATTATATATAATTTCTGGTGAAACATGCTTTTCATCTATCGTAGATAACATATTATAAGCTAAAGATATATTATAACAATCTGATACATTCAATTCTTTTCTGTCTGATGGTAGAATCATCGGCTTACAAAGAGGTAAATCATTAGCTTTCATAAGCTTCAATAAATCACAGCTGGATTTATAAAATGTAATTTCTCTGAGCAGTGAAATAAATGGCTCTGTATCAATCTTAGTATATTTTTCCATAAAAGATCTTAAAATACCTTTATGTTCTTTTAATCCATGCTCTATCTCATCTAATAGATCCCAATTGATCTTACTAATAGAAAAAACAGGTGCATAATTCTTAAGATACGTACCAAGAAATTTTTCATTCACTTCAATTGCAGTAGATACTTTTCTAAAAGCCTTTGGATATCTATACTTATATTCACTGACCTGAGTCACTTGTGCTTCATATGGCCTCATTACAGGGGACATATTAATGGATAACTCTACCCCCTTAATCTTGCTAAAAATATATCTTATCTCTTTTAGATCTTTCTTCATCTGTTTGAATTTATTTTTATTTATTATACTAGCTATATTGTCTTTCAGCTTATTTAATCCTATAGATGATGGCTTATAGTATAATAATGTTTGATTAAGAGATTCCACACAGTTTATTGAAGCTTCAACTGTTATCACTAGGTCAATTAGGAAATATAAGTTGGTCAGATTATTATTAAGTTTCCCATTCTTGGATTTCAATTCCCAAAAACCTTTTAAATTGTTTTCCAAATCTAATATGAAATCAGGGTTTTCCATGAAATCAGCAATTATATCTTGTCTATACTTGATAGTAGCTTCATCCATACATAATTTGTATATTAGAGATTCATTCTCTTTACTCATTTCAATAAGTTTTTTATAGATTATATGTAGATTCAGATCCTTGATTACTCCCATATCAATATTTCTTATTTTTGATTCCTTAAGCCATAATAAACTATCAAACACGTATTAACATCTCCTTAACAACTCTTGATTTTAAATGTTAACTAATAATTATATTTTATCATAGATAAGATATAAAAGTGAAAAAATATAGGGTCTGTCTCATATTATACTTTATATGAGAAAGCCCTATTCATATTAATCAATATAGTTATTCATCAATTCTACAGAATTATTTCTTTTACCATTTCTCCTAAACTTGATTTTTGTTTAATTCCTTTTATCATATTTGACGATTTTGATATATCACCTATAAGAATACCGCCAACAAATTTTTCTTCTATGAAATAGAGCTTCTTATAAATTGATTTTTTTGTATCTTGTTGATTGATACTACTATATGAACTTTCCTTTATATTCCCTAAGTCTCCAGTAGAGAATATATTCATATCCATTGCATTAAACACATTATTAGGTATAATATTTTGATAGGTCATTGTATCTCCAACAGCATTAGCTCCTGCAACTTCACCTTGTTCTATAGCCTGCTGCCATATATAATAGCTTATACCCTCAAACTCAGTTACATCCCCAGCTGCATAAATATTATCAATATTAGTTTTCATATATTCATTCACAATAATTCCTTTATTGATACTTATACCTGCTTCTTCTGCTAATTTTGTATTAGCTCTTACTCCTATAGAAATAATAACCATATCTGCTTCTATTATCATTTCATTCATTAGATGAATACCTGTTACTCTATCTTCTCCCAAAATAGCATCAGCAGTTACATTCTTATATACATTGATTCCAGTTTTCATTATACCTTCTTCAAATATCTTAGAACTATCTTCATCCAATTGTTTTGGTAAAATTCTATCAGCCATTTCTACAACTGTTACATCAAGTCCTAGTATCTTTAATTCCCAAGCAGCTTCAAGCCCTAATAATCCTCCACCAATAATAGCTGCCTTCTTACACTTTTTAGCATATTCTTTTACATTATCAGCATCAGATAATGTCTTAATTGTGAAAACACCTTTTTTATTGATACCTGGTAGCTGTGGAACAAAATTGTGACTTCCATTAGCTAGTATTAATTTATCGTAATCAATTATTTCTCCATTCTCAAGTACAACTTGATTATTACCTGAATCAATACTAGTAACTAAAGTACCAAGCATTAGATTCACCTTATTATCATTGTACCATCCTTCATCATGTAAATAAAAATAATCTTCATCATGGCTATCACTTATATAATCAGAAAGACTAGGTCGATAATAAGCATAATTGGTGTCTTTATCAATAACAATAATCTCAGCATTAGTATTTCTCTTCCTAATTGCTTCAACTGCTGATATACCTGCTGCATTATTACCTATTACAACAATCTTTTCATTTGTGTCAGATGAAAATACTTGCTCTTCCTCTGTATATAATTCAAATTCTTCTGCTGGAGCACCACATACTGGACAAATCTCAGGAGGTTCGTCTCCTTCAAAAATTTCTCCACAAATAATACATCGCCAAAGTTTCATATAAATGTCCTCCTTGATTATTCTATTACTCTTATCTATAGAATAACCTTATCGATAATTATTGTCAAGTAATTATTATAATTATTTAACAGCAGTAATTTCATTTTTAATACTATCTCCTATATCCCTATATTCTCCCGGTGTTATCCCCTCATATTTTTTAAAATATCTTGTGAAACTCTGAGTATTATTATACCCTACTTTTATAGCAATATCCTTAACTGTATCCTCTGTTTCTATCAATAATTCTTTTGCCTCAGTAATTCGAATATTATTCAAATAATTTATGAAAGTTATACCTAAATTATCCTTTAGGACCTTTCTTAGATGTGAATAACTGATATCCAATTTATCAACTAACCAATTTAAATCCAAATTACTATTAGAATAATTATTATTAATAAGATCTAGTACTTGTCTTATGTATTTTCTATCCTTAACACTGTTCTTCTCTTGATAATCAATTATATTTTTATAAATATATAATAAAAATTCTCTAATATCTTCGATTGTATCTTTTTCTGATAATTCTTTAAAGATATTATATGATTCTTCAAAGATTTCTGTAATGCTTATATTATATTCAATAAGATATTCCATGGTTCTACTAAGCAAAGAATAAAATATTGGAACAATGCTTTCATAAGTGACATTACTCCTTTTTTTAATCTCATCAATCATATCACTAATACTACTCCCAATATCCTCTAATGAATTTTTCTTCAAATAATTCATTATATATTTTTCTTTTGTAACAAAATTAAAAGTAGCTCCTTCATTATCCTTTAATATTTCATAATATATAATGCTACTATAACCTTCAGTCATTCTATAGTTAAGGGCTTCAATAGCTTCCAAATATGATAATCTGATTCTCTCTTTTCTTTTATATACGTTTCCTATACCTATTGATATAGTGAAATCCTCGATTACTGAGGTCTGTTTGATTATTTCTTGAGTAATATAACTCAGAGAATCAATATAATCTTTATTAGTTAATCCCAAAATCAAAACTACTTTATCTTGATTCAATAAAGAACCAGCTCCAATTATTCCCGTAGCATTATTGAGGGTTACTTGCTCAGCTGTCTTCAACAATAATGTCTTGAAATAATATTGTTCCTTATATAAATATTTCTTAGAAAAACTATGATATCTATCAATTGATATTACTAAGGAACAATACATAATAGTTTTATCATAAAATATATCATTAATATGTTCACAATTACCTCTGACGAATTGCATTATATAAGTTTGACGAATTGCCTTCTTATTAATTTCAAAAAGATTCATTAATTTTTGATCTTCTTCAAGTATATTACTTACTACATCAGAGATTACATAAAGTTCATCCTTCTTTTCTTTATTATCAATTTTAGTCTTCAAATTTTCAAGAATATCACTGATTGGGTTATATATTTTTGTCGATACATAGTAAGCAAATATAACTCCAAAAATTAAGATAATAACAAATAATATACCTAACCATATTTTAAAACTATTAACTTGTTTATATAGAGAACTTAGAGATATTGCATTCAAATAAATTAATCCAGTATCATGAGATTTGGAATAAGAAACTACATATCTTTTATCTTGAATATTTTTTATAAAATATCCATTTTCCTTTTTTGATTCAATAATATTATTGATTAATGACTTATCTAATTTTTTATCTTGATTTTGCCCATTGACAATGATCGTACCATCAGGGTTTAGAATATAAAAGAAATCATTATTGTAATTACTGCTATCATTTATTAATGGTAAATCAAAAACTTCTTCATTAATATTTATAACGAGAGCACCTTCAAAATCAAAGGTATTCAATAATTCTAATGGATATATCATAGTTACAACAATACTTGCTATGTCTCTATCTATATCAATATAATAATAGTTATCTGGATTTTCATCAATAAGTTTTCGCTCTGGTAAAATCTTTATTTGATTCTTATTCAAACTATAAGGTTCAAGCCATCCAGTATCATAAAAATTATCTTTAGTGTATATATCTCCCCAATAAGTAATTATCTTACCAGTTTTTTTATTATATAAATATATGGAATGAATATCTTTATTTGATAAGATATAAGAATTCAATAGATTAGCAACATCGATGACTCTTTCAATATAATAATAGTTGTTATCTTGAATATCCTTAATCTTAAATAACTCTTGAAAATCATTATTCAATCCTATCTGCAATACGTTGTTTCTTAATTTTTCAATGATTTTATCTACATCTTTCTGAAGTATACTAAGATTATTCATATTAGTATTATTACTCTCATTCTTAAAAAAATCTATTACCTTGAATTGAAAAAATATAGCAAATAATAATAATGGAATAATTAATATTATAATATATGTAATAAACAGCTTCTTGAACAACTTACCTCTGCTCTTTTTAAAACTAAATTTATTAATATGAATAATTATCACTCCTATCATTATCATTTGCCAAAACAAATATTCAAACATTTTATACAAATAACTAAATATTATCCAATACCATATGCTTATATGTATTTTTATAGTAACTAATTAATTATATATTATTATGCTCTATGTTATTCTTATTGTCAATAAAAATGGGATTACCTATACATAAAGGTTCTTGTTGGTAATCGTTCCATAACTCAACTCTATAAAATAAAACATCTGTACTAACATTCAATAATATTTTTCTATCATTATCTTCTATTTTTCTCTCTTCAACCAAACCCCTTGATGAATATAGTCTTAATAATGCTGGTTTAGCATTTTTAATATAACAGGTCAATATAACATTCTCTATTTCATTGGTGATATACGTATCTCCCATAAATATTTTATCTATGCTCATATCAACCATTGGTGCTTTTGGATGTGCAGATACACACACTCTGCCCTCTCGAATACCTTTTAATATCCCCCGTTTATTAAAAGATGTACTCTTTACCCATGTCGTAGGTGTACCATACCATTTCTTAGGTTGTCTCTTGTGAAAATCACTCCCTCCTAATGCTATGATTCTTTTACCTTCACAAAGCATGGAGTGCCACCAGTTTATAGCTTTTTGATTCCCTTCTGAAAACCATGAATTCCATATTTCTACATGAGAAAAATCAAAGTTCTCCAATCCCCATAACCATTTATCTTTATGAAATGGATGATTAAGAGAAACGATTGCATCATTAGATTTACCCTCTTCAATATATTTTTTTATATCATCTATATCTTCATATCTAAAATGTGAAAAAGGCTGCTTACATCCAAAAAAATTAGCATGTCCTTTGTAAGTAGTCAACTCAACACCTGGAATTATTACTAAATCCTTATCTTCTTTATAATCATCGTTTTGAGAAAAAGTATTGTGGTCAGTAAGTGCTATAAAATCCAATTCCTCTTCTTTAACAAAATCCATAACCTCACTTAGTGTAAAACTTCCATCACTATGTATAGAATGGGTATGTAAATCACCTCTGTACCATTCGCTTCGTTCCATCTTGATAGTTATATTCAATGTAACTTTACAGTTTCTTTTTATTTTGAAAAGACCTAGAATGACTTTCCACTCTCCACATTCTATATATCCCGAAAGATAACCTTCTGTAGCATAATCTTCCTGTATAATAATTCTATTCTTTAATAGATTACTCCATCCCCTATATCCATTTATATCTTCTAGTCCAAAATCTATTGCATTGTGCTTAGCATCATCAACTTTGTATTGTATAATTATTTGTTGTGTATTCACTGGCACCTGAAAAGGCACTTGAATAAAAGTGCCTTCCTGTTCTTCTGTTACAATATATTCTAAATGCATATATAATAACTCTTTATTACTCATTTTTTATCCTCCATGTTTAGCCACCTATTGTATTATTGGTATGAAAATTGCACCCAACTGGCAAATCTCGGCATTAGCTTTTCCATAAAATCCTCCTATTTGCCACCCTTCTGGTGCTTCTATAATCATCTCTTCATCAGACTTTGTACCCCCAGATAATACTTTATCCTTATTGGTTACTATTTCTATGTAATATATTTGCTTATGCTTCCAATACCATCTTTTATCTTTACATATTTTTATTCTTGTAATATATTCATCTTCATCTAGATTCATCTCAGCATAATCTCCACCATTTCCACCAGCTTTTGCATTACTATCTCCATATTGGATTTCAACTGAATCAAGTCTGTCACCTGTTCTTATACTAACTTTTGATGGTTTATCAGGCATATATTCTATAAAGTTAAAGGGGTCACCAGCTGTTCCTCCAAAAGTACCACTTAACTTTATATTATCTGATAGACTATAATCTATTGTAATACTAGTTGCATAATGATCAGATAATCTTTCTCCATCTTCATCAATAAACAATTCTTCTTCTATCTTATAATCAACAAAATCAAATGTGACTAAATCACTGCTTCTATACATTATCTTATCTACTGTTTCATAGTTAGGACCACTTAAATCTTCGTTGAGGTCTTCCATGGTATCACCATAAGGTCGAAATTCGGGTACATCTCCATTACGTACAAAATCTATCCAAGGATCTGTTAACCCGCACTCTGTAGTTAGGTTTTCATATAGATTATCACATTCTCTTGTGTAAAATGCGTTAGTATCTCCAAGCAAAATAATTGCATTTCCACTAGAATGACTATTGATATATTCTGATAACTGGATAAAATTATCATGTCTTGCTTCTCTAGACCCTTCATCACCCCCAGCATCAGCATGAAGATTGTATAAATCAACGATTACCCCTGGCTCAAGTTCTAATCTCTGATATGAAAACCCTTTTGGTGTTAATTCATCAGCACCATGATATCCAGGAGGTGGGCATGTCAGATTCCCATGTGTCATATCCCAAGGAATATTATTTGACTCCTTGATGGGATAATTGGAAAGTACATTCAATCCACTTCCAAAAGGAACATTCCCAGGATGCTCTGTTACGTAAGGAAATTGTGATTTAGATAACAAATCATCATGATATGCAAAATCTTCTTGTACAGCTACAATATCAAAATTATTAATGAGTTTTCCTATCTTCTTAGTATTTTTCTCAGGGTCTGCACTAGATAATAATGCCGGCAATCCTGCTATATTATAAGTTAAAATAGATATTCTGTTATTGTCTGATGGCTCCGCCATTGAAATTATATTTGTTGTTGAAAAAACCACAGTAATACATACAACAAGCAATAAGACTTTCTTATTAATATTATTTAACACATTTAACATCTCCTATAATTTATTTTAAACTCCTACTTCACCCTTTTGCAGATCCTACCATAAGTCCAGAAATAAAATATTTCTGAAGGAAAGGATATATAATCAGTAATGGTATAATAGCAATTATTACGCCAGCCATCTGTGTATTTTTTGTTATTATAGTAGCTGATGATGACGCATCTGAGTCAATAACCAATCCTTTTAACGCAATTTGCAAAGTATATTTCTTAGGATCATTGATGAATAATACCGCTTCCATAAAATGATTCCATTTCCCTACAAATTGGAATAAAGCAACTGTTGCAATACCAGGTTTGGCTAATGGCAAGTAAATTCTAACAAACATTTTCAGTTGACTAGCACCGTCAATATAAGCTGCTTCACCAATTGAATCTGGTATACTTTCAAAAAAGTTTTTTAATAATACTATAGAATATCCCGAGACAATACCAGTTATGATAATAGCAAATAACCTGTCTATAAGATGTAAGTCTTTATATAATATGTACAAAGGTATCATAATATTCTGAAGGGGTACCATCATGGTAATTAATATAAAACCCATTATAATTTTTTTCCCAGCAACATTTTTTTTTGATAACGCATAACCTGTTAAAGCACAGAAACTAACATGTAATATTGTTCCACATACTGTAACTATGATATTGTTGATAAATGGACGAAGAATTTTTACTTGCTGAAATAATGTATTATATCCTTCTAAACTAAATTTGCTAGGCCATAATTTTATACCAGGTACCATAGAATCAATGTCGGACGAAAAAGACAACGCAAAAGTATTGAGTATAGGAAGCACCGTCAATAAAATCATAATTATCATAAATAAAATATTTATTATTCCAAATACACTAGAAGATGTGTTTTTTCTATTTTTATTCAAAATCTAGTCAGCCTCCTTTTTGCGCAGGAACATTTGATATATTATAACAAATACACTTGTGAACAATAACATAATAAACGCTATAGCAGAGCCATAGTCCATTCTAAAATTTTCAATACCCATACTGTATGTATAAGTCATTGCCACTTGTGTTTTATCAATAACTGCATAATTTGTTAATACATAAGATTGACTAAACATTCTTAGTACACTAATTAGATTAAGCATAAAAACAACTTTCATTGTACTGTATAAACCTGGTATGGTAATATATAATGTTTGCTTGAACCTGTTAGCCCCATCAATTGATGCTGCTTCATATAGATTTTGATCAATTCCTGTTAAAGCAGCTAAAAATATAATGCAACCATAACCAGCAGATTTCCATGTATTAAGAAAGATAAAAACAGGTTGAATTATCTTTATATTAGTCATAAAATTAATAGGCTTCATTCCAAACCATTTAATTATTTCATTTACCATACCTGTATCAGGTGCTAATAAACTAATCCATATACCACCAATGGCAACCCAAGAAAATAGATTAGGTGTATAGATGATGGTTTGAGTCAATTTCTTAAATCTTTTATTAGCGATTTCATTAAGCAATAATGCAAGTAATACCTGCATAATAAAACCAACGATTAAATTACCACCTCCAATTTGAAGAGTATTCCTGAACGCTCGCCAAAAATCAATATCTGTTAATATCTCTTTATAATGTGTGAGACCTGCAAATGTATGTCCACCACCTATTTTATAGTGTTGTAAACTCATTATGAAACCATTAGCTATTGGGAAATATCTAAAAATAATAAAGTAAATAATAGCAGGTAAAATTAATATGTATATGCCTTTACTTTTTGATAATCTTTTTAGCAACAAATTCTTGCTATTGTTTTTTAATATGATAGAACTCATGATAACCCCCACTGTCTTAATTAATTAGTCAATATATTTCTTGGCTTTTAGCTCTTTTTGCATATCTTCTACTGCTTTTTCGCCGTCTACTACTCCTAATATTGCTTGTATCGCATGCTTTTTAATAATTTCTTTTGCATCTTTTGTAGTATCTCTTAAAATTTCACTTTTACCAAATTTGACAACAATGTCTCTTGCATCTTCATAGTTGAGTGGTTGTGGCATTGGTGATTCATAATTCATTTTTTTTGGAACCACAATACCATGGTCCATAGCATGTTGTTCCCCAGTTTCTGTCAATATATATTTACCATTTTCAATATTATAATCATGTCCTTCAATTCCTAATGTATTAATGATGATCCCTTCTCTTGAGTAAAATGCAGATTCCAAGAATTTGAAGGCTTGTTCTTTATTTTCACTAGCTTTCAACATTACCCATAAGCCATCTTGACCACTAGTTAATATACCATTACCATTGATATCAAGAATTGGCGGTAATCCTTTTATTTCAAATGGATTATCAGGCTCTTTGCTTCTGACTTTTGAATTGAATAATCCAACCCAATTATCCCAATAAACAAATACACCTGCTCTATTACTAAGAATCATCTCACGACAAGCTGAACTTGTATTCGTTGCAAAGTTAGGATCAAGTAACCCTTCTTCATATAATTTTGCAAGCCAATCATAGACCCCAATGGCTTTATCTGTAGCCCAAGGTATATACCAATTTCCATTCTCATCTTGTGCGTCTCCATCAAATAATCCATATGCACTCATAAAAGGTTGGATATCATATATTGCCTTTAATGTAAGTCCATAAGTATCATTCTTATTATTTCCATCAGGATCATCATATGTAAATGCTTTAAAAACTTCATAATACTCATCTAATGTAGTAGGAGCTTCTAATCCAAGTTTTTCAAGCCAATCCCATCTGATAAGAGGCATTCTTCCACCTTCATATTTGTTAAATATTGCATAGATTTCTCCATCTTCCCGCCTAATCCTTTCCCATTCCTTTGGATTGATTACATTAGGGTCTGAAAGTATTGAAGAGTTTTCAATATATTTAGTTAAGGGTTCAAATAACCCTGTTTTAAATAATTTCTCGAATTGTCCACTATTCATATATACTATATCCATGTCATCCCCTGATGCTAATGTGGCTGTTAGTTTTGTTACATATTCATTAGTGATCTTAGTCATATCAACTTTAATACCTAACACACGTTCTATTTCCTTTTGCCATAATACGTGTTCATCTGGATCTTTACCTCCTGTAATAGCTGATAAGACTTTTACTGGTTCTGTATTCTTTAATACTTCGGCATCATTTTCCTTATTATCATCATTAGTAATTTTATTAGTTTTTTCGGCATCATTACCTACGGATGCTTTATCATATTTGCACCCTGTCATACTAACGATTAATAACAAACTAACTAACACCATAGAGAACCTTTTAATTTTCACCTATTATCTCCTCCTATAATATAATTCAATTGTACAAAATCATATTGGTCAATAAGTTTTCAATACTCACTTTCGTGATTTTGTATAATTAAATTGTATCATCGGCTATCATATTGTAAACATTCACTTTTTATTAGGACATTCATTTTTGCTTTATTATCATCTAAAACTCAATATATATGCACATCCTAATACCATCAATATTTTACGTATATATGTGCAATCATTGGTAATGATAATATCAAGGATAAATTATGATATTATTTCATTACTGTAATTATTCTATTATGATTAAAAGAAAAGGTTTGATTTATATGCTATCTAATAACATCAATGAAAATATAGAAAAGCTAAAAAAAATATATCTGAATGATGCTTTTATCCAATATAGAGAATTTGAAGCAAAATATTCTCCTATTAAATATTGTCTAGTCTCCATAAATGGCATGATTGATAATGAAGAATTGACAGTAAATGTTATTAAGCAATTAATGGTATCTAGATATTCAAAAAATCTTGTTAATGATAAACTACTTGAATTTGTTTCAAAGAAAGTACTAACTTCTATAGATGTAGAAACAATTTCTGATATAGATAATATTGTCTCTAATATCAGTTATGGATATTCTTTATTATTGATAGATACTTGTGATAAAGCTATATTAATAAATAGTAAAGGCTTTGAAAAAAGAGATATCGCCGAACCAGATGCAGAACGAGTTACAAAAGGACCAAAAGAAGGTTTTACTGAATCTTTAATGACAAATACGTCCTTAGTGAGAAAAAAAATAAGAAATCCTAACCTTAAGTTTGAAATCATGGTTTTGGGTAACGTGACCCAAACAAGAATTTGTATTTCATATATGGAAGATACTGTTTCTCACCAAATATTAAAAGAAGTAAAAAAACGTCTTAATAATATTGAAGTTGATATAATTCTAGAATCAGAATATATAAGTGAATACATTCAAGATAGGTCTATCAGTTTTTTTAATACTATTGGTAATTCGGAGAGACCAGATGTAATAGCTGCAAAACTATTAGAAGGTAAAATAGCTATATTTACTGATGGGTCACCTAGTGTTTTAACTATTCCCTATCTATTCATAGAACAATTTGAAGTTAATGAGGATTACTATAGTCATTATTTCATTGCTTCTTTTAACCGTTTATTAAGAATATTTTGTTTCTTGCTATCTACTAGTATCCCAGCATTGTATATTGCATTAATTACTTATCATCATCAAATGATACCTCAAGAAATTATGGTTAGTATTATAAGTAGCCGAGAAGGTGTCCCTTTTCCTTCTATAGTTGAGTTGATATTAATGCTTATCACCTTTGAAATCCTAAGAGAGGCTGGATCCAGACTTCCTCAAAATATAGGACAAACAATAAGTATTGTTGGTGCTTTGGTACTTGGTGAGGCAGCTGTAAGTGCTAGGCTTATAAGCGCACCTATTGTAATTATTACTGCGCTGACGGGTATTACTAGTCTAGCTTTACCATTTATCTTGGAATCTGTAATATTCATTAAATTCTTCTTACTTATATTCTGCTCCTTTTTTGGGTTATATGGATATATATTTGGAGTTATGAGCATAGCTATTCATCTAATGAATCTGAAAAGTTTTGGTGTAGACTATATGACTTTTTTCAACAATTTGAATAAACTTAATGTTCAAGATACAGCTGTAAGAACTCCCTGGTGGAATATAAATAACAGCTCTAAGAATTTAATAAATTATAGAATTAGAAAATTACAAAAAAAGAGGATAAAAACAAATGAAAAAAATTAAAAACTATATTTTATTGGTAATTATTATAGCTAATACAATCTTATGTACTTCATGCTGGAATTACAGAGAAATAAACGATCTCTCATTAATATTCGGACTTGGTATTGATAAAAAAGATGATTTATATGAATTTACTGGTAAGATATTATTAACAGCTAATGAAGAAAATGAAGGAAATAATCTTACCCAGACTTTTATCAGCTCTAAAGGGCTAACCATATTTGACGCTATGAGAAATCTAATACTACAAGATGGCAAAAGGGTTTATTTCGGGCATCTTTCATTTATTATAATAAATGAAGATATTGCAAAAAAAAATATTAATGAAGTATTAGATCTTTTTATGAGAGATGATGAAACTAGAGAAGATATGTGGATATTTGTTGCGCCTGGACCATATTCATCTAAAGAAATTCTAGAAATTGGTTTAGATCACCAAGTACTTGCCACTTATGTTAATGATGCTATGGAAAATGTTAGATATATAGGAAAATTCTATCCCGCCCAATTATACGATTTTATTGACATTTCAAATACAAAAGGTATGGATGGAGTTATTCCATTGATTTCTCTTAAAAAAACTTTATTGGGTGATAGTGCTTATATCGTAGGTAATGCGGTATTCAAAGGAAATAATATGGTAGGAAAGATTGACGGAGACGAAAGTAAAACCTTATCCATTATTCTTAACCAACAAAAAGGTGGCATACTACCAGTAATATATAATGATGAAGAACAAATCTCTAGAGTTTCATTAGAAATAAATAGAACTAAAACTAAGCTTACCCCTCAATTTTATGATGATAAGATTACTATAAAAATATCAACCGAAACAACTGCTGTTATCGCTGAAATTATGAATAACAATGTTAACGTATTTAATAAAGAGGGTAGAGACAAATTAACTAAGTCAGCCCAAAAAATGATAGAGACTAATATAAAAGATTTAGTTAGTAAAGCTCAAAATGAATTGAACAGTGATATTTTTGGATTTGGTACCCTTATAAAAAAAGATAATCCTAATTTTTGGAAACGAATTGAAGATGATTGGTCTAATATTTTTCAAGATATCAATATCGAGGTTAATTCTGTTGTAAAAATATCAGGAAGTGCGTTATACAAAAAAATAATCAAATAGCTATATATTTGTAGGAGTTGAAAATAATGTTACTATCTATGTTATTATTTTACTTATTAATTGGCAGTATTGAACTTTATATATTATATAGACAGCAAGGAAATTCAAAAGATGTAAAGATTTATTTATCTATATTTTCTTTAGTAATAATACTTTATATATTAAGTATGCTCAACATCATAGATAGAAACTTTGCTAGTATAATAAAGATATGGTAATGATAGTATTTTTATAGAAAGGTAACTTATGAATAACGATAAAATAACCGAAAGACAAGCAATCAGTATAATGGCTATGTTTACATTAGGAACTGGTATGATAACCGGTGGTGCCAACCCGGCAGCTGAAAATGCGTGGTTAGCTATTATTATAGCTATCCTTGTATCCATGCCTATCCAATTAATGTATGCAAGAATGCTCTCCAATTATCCTGGAAAAAACATATTGCAAATAACAGATATAACCTTTGGTAAACTCATCAGTAAAGTATTCTGCATCATCTTCTTATGGAATGGAATTTATCTTAGTGCATTACTATTAAGGACATTTGATCAATTTATAAGAGTAGTTGGTCTTAATGCTACCCCTGAGATAATAATTATAACTGTAATTATTGTTATAGCTATGCAAATGTTAAAATCTGGTATATCTGTATTTGGAAAATGGAGTGAGTTTTTCTTTTATATTTTATTTTTTTATTTTCTATTTATACCTATAACATTAATACCTCTACTTGATATAGATAATATAGTTCCTATAATGTATGATGGGATAGAACCAGTTTACAAAGGAGTTATATATGCTCTTGCTTTTCCTCTTACGCAGAATTTTATATTCCTATTATACTTTAATAATTTTAAGAATAAGAAATCCTACTACAAGATATTTACTATAGGTCCTGCTTTTGGTGGTTTTCTACTTTTTATTGTAGTTATATTCACCATATTGGTCATTGGAAAAGATAATTATGTATTATCAGTTTTTCCACCTTATCTCCCTATTAGAAGAATAAGCATTGGTAGGTTTTTCCAGAGAATCGAGATGTTGCTACTCCTTGAGTATATATATGTCGCCTTTGTTAAAGTTGTAGCATCATTATTCTCTGCGCTCATTAGTTTTCAACATCTACTCAATCTTAAGAATTATAAAACTTTTGTAATCCCTATTACTTTACTAGTTGGTGTATTAGGCTACTTAACTTATTCTGACTACTTAGATTATCATTATATAACATCAGAAATCTATTTACCTTACGCAATTGTAGTTAATATACTTGTACCTTTTATCATTTTTATTGCAGAAGAAATTAAACTCAAGAAAAATTCTCATAAAAAATGAACTCAAGTCACTTTTTTCTATAAAAAGATATTCCATAAATAAAAAATAATACTAAATACTTACAAACATAGTCTGCTTATTCTATTGCCTTATTAACTAATTAATGATAAAATTATATCAGTTCAAACTATGTTTCAAGAAAAATACAAAGCTTTATATGGGGGTACAATATGTCAAATTCATTCTCTATTATAAAAAAAGGGTATTCACAACAAGAAGTTGATGCCTGCATTCTAGAATTAGAAGAAGCCATTGATACTTATAAATCAAAAGAACAGTATATTTCACAAGCTTTAGTAGAATCTCATATTACATCAAAAAAGATAATTGAAGAAGCAGAAATTAGTGCATTTGAAATCGAAAAAGATGCCCTTATCCAATTAGAACATCTAAAACATGAACTAGATAGTACTAAAAGAAGATTAGAAAGTTTTAAAAATGATTATGATATATTTATAGAACATTTTAAAAGTTCTTTTACTGATAACGAATTACAGGCAGTTTTAGAAACTATTGATGAAATAGATAACTTGATCAGTGATCCTAAAAAAAATAAAGCTGTATAAAATAAGAAAAGGTATTTTCATTATACCTTTTCTTATTTACAGCTACATGATTTTCTTCTTATAAGTTCGTAATTAACTTTTATCAATTTTCTATCACTATTATCTTTATTTATCAATCTATTAATAATAATTTGGGCTGCTTCTTTCCCTATTTTATCGGAATGTTGATTAAATGACGTTAAGCCCACTTCAAAAATTGAATCAATATAAAAATCACCAAAACTGATTAATGCAATATCTTGTGGAATCTTCAACCCTAACCTTGCTGCTTCCTTATAAAATAATAGTGCTGTTATATCATTAAATGCCAGTACTGCTTGTAAATCTTGGTTTTTGAGCAGATACTCCCTTATATTTTTGCTTATTACATTATAGTCATATACATTTTCTTTTATTGTTTGAGTATTCCTTATCATTAGCTGTTCATTTACTTGAATATTCTTATCCTGCATTGCTTGTATAAGCCCATTGACTCTTCCCTTAGTTACAGATGATTCAATAGAATATGGATAATAATAGCCTATGTTCTTATAACCATTTTTTATAAAAATAGTTCCTGCTTCGTACCCAGCATCAAAGTCTTCACCAATAACTGCATCAAAAGGAAGAGATTCAAAATATCTATCAATACATACTATGGGAATAGGACAATCAACGAATTCTTTTAATCTTGTATTCTCTTCTTCTTCAAGACATCCACATAAGATTATTCCTTTAGCCCCATCCTTAATTGAATTATGTATTTTATCATATTGGCTGTTAGTATTATTCATAGAGTAATACGTTGCAAGATTCAACCCACCTTGTTTCAATATCTTTTCTGCACCTAATATAATGCTTGAGTTGAATTCAGAGAATAATAAGTTATTATCATGGAAAATCAGATCAACCCTATTACTTTCTTCTTGTTTATTACGTAATGAATCATCCTGTACGAATGTACCCACACCTTGAACTCTGTATATATAATTCTCTAACACCAACTCGTCAATGGCTTTTCTTACAGTTACTCTACTTGTATTAAATAATTTACAAAACTCATTTTCACTAGGAATAGCTTCCTTTGGCTTGTAAATCCCACTTGTAATACGTTGCTTAATATAATTTTTAAGAGTTTTGTACTTAGGTTGTATATCCATATTTTCACCTTATTTTATTATTTCTAAATACTTGTTGTACTTTTCATTCAAATCATCCCTGTTTTGTGGTAAGTATCTTGAGATCTCAATGGAATTATGTACAATTTCTCTACCTTGCTTTATATTATCAATTTCACCAAGCCCGATTGCCTGAAGTAATATATTACCCATGGATGTAGCTTCTTTTGGTCCAGTGATAACTTCTTTTCCTGTAGCATCAGCTACTAATTGGCATAGTAATTTATCTTGGATACCCCCACCAAACATATGTATAGTATTATAACTTTTATTTGTAGTTTTTTCAATTCCTTCTATAGTATATTTAATTGTTAGTGCCAAACTTTCTTCTATTACTTTTACTATTTCACCAATCGTTTCTGGTACTTGTTGTTCTGTTTCTTTACAGAATTTTTTGATCTTATTTGGCATATCAGAAGGAGAATAAAATAGTTTATGGTCTGGATTAATTACTGCGGTTGTTTTTGCCTTCAATCCTTCATCTACCATCTCACCGAATCCTATATCTATTCCATCTTTGTTCCATTGTCTCTTTGATTCTTGAATCAGCCATAGACCCATGATATTTTTAAGAAGATTAACTTTTCCACCTACTCCACCTTCATTACTTAGTCCATGCTTTTTGGTGATTTCATTAACCAATATACCTTCATTTTCTACACCTACCATGACCCATGTTCCAGTGGCAATAAAAACAAAGTCTTCTTCAAGGGCTGGTATAGCTGCTATTGCCGAAGATGTATCATGACTTCCTACACTTATTACCTTACAATTATTTATATCAAGTTCTTCCTTAATATCCTCTGTTATATCCCCTACTTCATTACCTGGTTGAATTAACTCTGGAAATATTCTAGTTGGTAAACCGACCTTCTTGATTAACTCATGATTCCAGTCATCTTTAACATAATCATATAGCTGTGTGGTGGTAGCTATTGTATATTCAGCTTTTTTGATCCCTGTCAATATATAGTTAAATAAATCAGGCATCAAAAGCATTGTCTGAGCATTATCCAAACGACTTGAGACATTCTCATTTTCTGCTAATAGTTGATATATAGTATTATATTGATTGCAATCAATTCCACTAAGACTAATCAGTTCCTCTTTTTTAATAAATTCAAAGCACTTCTTGGTCATATTATCAGTTCTTGAATCTCTATAATGAAAAGGATTTGTAATAAGTTCCCCATCGCCATCAATCAAACCATAATCAACACCCCATGTATCAATACCAATACTATTTATATCTTCATGGTTATTTTTACATATAATAAGACATTTCTTTATTTCGTAAACTAATCTTAGAAAATCCCATTGTAAATGATTTCTAAGTTTTACGGGTTCATTATCAAATCTATGTACTTCTTTTAGAATAATCTTATTATCTTTCAGTTCTCCTATTATGCCTCTTCCACTACTTGCTCCAAAATCAAATG
Source organism: Vallitalea sediminicola (assembly GCF_054408565.1). Taxonomy (NCBI): domain Bacteria; kingdom Bacillati; phylum Bacillota; class Clostridia; order Lachnospirales; family Vallitaleaceae; genus Vallitalea; species Vallitalea sediminicola. The sequence goes on along the minus strand of NZ_BTPT01000037.1, from coordinate 40,080 downwards.
CTAACATTTTCATATGTGTTCACCCCATATTTTATTAGTTTTATGTTACTTGTAATTACTTGTAATTACAAGTATAGTTATAATATACTTTACTAATTGTTCTTTGTCAATTAAAATGTCACCAACCTTTATAAATAATAGGTTTGGTGACATTTTCCATAAGCTATGGGTATTATTTATTTCCTGCAAGCCAATTAGCAATATTAACAAAAAGGGTATTATAACATTCCCACCCAACAAATTCAGGTGAACCCCAATGAGGTGCTATATCACTAGCAAATGCAAAGGTTCTACCTTTGCCGTAATTACCAGCTGCCATAAATGTATGTTCTCCACATTTTGCAATAACCTGAGCATCTTCTTTTGCAGTTAATATATTATATCCAAGGAAATGAGGCCAATCTTTTGATACTCCGTCAAGAATTGGATGATCTTCCATGATTATTTCTGGGGTAACACCCTCAGGTGCTTCAAAACGGTCATCGGTAACCATCATATTAACAGGTAATATTTCTTCTATAGGTGTTCTTGCAAATTTTGCTTTTGCCTCTATACCTTGAAATGACAAGTAACCACCCATCATAGCAAAGCTGCCACCTTTTTCTACATATTCTTTGATAGCTTTTAATCTGTTATTGGTAATCTTACCTTTAGAAAAAGTATCATTGTGTAATACTAGTGTATTACTACCTATATCACTTAATACCACAACATCATACTTGGCTAATTTATCAGCAGTATCTGGAAACGAAGTAGCCGCTACATGTGCAGGCATATATTCAACTTCGATACCACCACTTTTAAAAGCATTGATTAAATCCCATCCTCCTTCTTCATAGGTAGTTGTAGTGAATTGATCAAATCCTTTCATATGAACTGAATGTATAACCCATGATTCTCCAACAAATAACAATTTCATTGCTCAACACTCCTTTATATTTGCTTTATATTAATACCTTAACCTATGATTATAGGTATTATTTCTTGTTTGTTTACATCTACAAGTCCCAGATCAGTTAATCTTACATTAGGAATGACAGGTAATGAAAATGATGCTACCTGGATTATAGGACAAGTAGCTTTTAGACCTAATTCACCTATCTTAGCTTTTAGTAATGCTGTTTTTGGTGCAAGTTCATCTACCTTTTTATCTGACATAAGACCAGCTATTGGTAGTTCAACTAATGCTTCAATTTCACCATTAACGACACATACTATTCCTCCACCTACTTCACATAGAGTATCTACAGCTTTCATCATGTCATCTTCATTCTTACCTACGACCACTAGATTATGTGTATCATGTGATACTGTACTTGCTATCGCTCCATGAGTAAGACCTAAGTCTTTTACTAGACAAGTGCTCTTTTTACCTTTTTTCCCATGACGTTCAAATACGGATAATACAGCTAAATCTTCTCTACCGCTGATATCCACGTAACCATTACTTGCCTTTAAAGTAATCTGTTCTAAATCTGTTATGATAGGTATTTCTTTATTGAACGCAATAATATTCATAGTTGCTTCATCTTTTTTAGATGATATTCTAAAATCCTTTTTAGTAGGTTTTTCCTTGAATATAACTGTATTTCTATTTTCTAACGGATACTTTTTATTTAATATAGGTTTAACCATCTTACCTTCTTTTGCTACAAGTTCGCCTTTATAAAACACTTCATTGACAATGAATTCTTCTAGATCATCCAAAAGAACTATATTAGCATATCTCCCTGGTGATAGCAGTCCGATATCATCTTTGTTCAATAGCTTAGAAGCATTATAGGTAGCAATCTTAACTGCTTCAATGACAGGTATACCTTCCTTGATTGCAACTCTGATAACATGGTCAAGATGTCCTTCTTTTAATATGTCATCCGGCTCTCTATCATCTGTACAAAAAGTTGTGGTAACTGGATAATCGAACTCTTTTAAAACTGGTGCTAGAGCTTTTATATCATGTACAATAGAACTTTCTCTACATTCTAAAGTCATTCCTGCTCTTAATTTATATCTGGCTTCCTCTGAAAAACTGGTTTCATGGCAAGATGATATACCTGTTGATAAATATGCTGACAACTCTCTTCCAACAAGAGATGGTGCATGACCCTGAAGAAATTGAGTGTATTTTTTTGCAGTCTCTATGATTTCCATCATTCTTGTACTTTGATTAATTACTCCAGGGAAATCCATTACTTCACCAAGTCCAGCAACCCTGTCCATTTTCATAAGATTCTCAATCTCTTCTTTTCCGAATTCTGCTCCTGCTGTTTCCACTCCAAGTGCTGAAGGTATACACGATGGAACTAATACATTTACCATAAGAGGTATGTCTTCACTGGATTCATAGATATATTTTACCCCTTCCATACCAAGAACATTCCCTATTTCGTGAGGATCACAAGCGATCGTTGTAGTTCCATGAACTAAAATGGCTTCTGCCATATTGGCAACTGTCATCATACTGCTTTCTGTATGCACATGTGTATCAATCAATCCAGGTATTGCATATTTTCCCTTTGCGTCATATTCTTGTTTTCCGCTCAGAGGAGCTTCATTAGGCTGGTTGACATGACCGATCTTTCCATCAATAATACCAATCTCAGAATTATATATCTCACCAGTAATAACATTAACGAACTTAACATTTTTAATAACAGTATCAAATAAAGTAACACCTAGAATTGCATCAATAACTTTACTTCTCTTCAAAATAAACAATCTCCTTTACATAATTATTCACATCTACCTATTTTCGTAATAATAATTAGTTTTTTATATGAATCTACTTAGGCGTAGATGTACTATCTCTTACTATAAGATTAGGCTGGAAGGAAACAACTTCATCTTTTAATTCTTTTTCATCTATGATATCTATCAACATTTTTGCAGCTTCTTGTCCCATCTCATATGTAGGCTGGGAAACACTGGTAAATGCAAAATTATTAGCTGGTATATCTAGAATGTCATCAAAACCTACAATGGATATATCCTCTGGTACTTTTTTTCCATGAGCTAATACTGCTTCATATGCTCCAAGAGCGTTAAAATCATTAGCACAGAATATAGCAGTTACGTTATTGTATCTATTCAATATGTTTTCTGTGTTCTGATAACCTGAATCAGCTTTATATGTTCCTTTTAGTATTAGTTCTTCTCTAATAGGTAATCCAATTTCTTTTAGTGCTTTTTTATAACCTTTCACCCTTAGAAGATTAGTAATACTTGTATCAGGTCCTGATAAACATGCAATATTTTTATGTCCTAATTGAATTAGATGTGTAGTGGCTTCATATGCTCCTAATTCATTATCTACACATACACAGTTAACATCCTCTGCTATTTCATCCAAAAATACAAAAGGTATATTACCTGCTGTCAGATCAGAAACATATTCCTTATCTTCACCATTACTTACAGTGATTATAATTCCATCTACTCTTTTTTCTCTTAAAATCGATACGTAATTTTTTTCTCTTTCTATATTCTCATCTGTATTACACAATAAAACCATATATCCATTCTTATAAGCGATATTTTCAACCCCACTAACCATTTTAGGAAAAAAGGGATTGCGTATATCCTGAATAACTAATCCAATGGTATATGTCTTTTTTGTTACCATTCCTCTAGCTAAGCTACTTGGCGTATATCCCATCTCATCAATAACTTTTTGAACATGCCCGCGCATTTCTTCTGTTATTCCTTCTGTCTTGTTATTAATAACACGAGAGACTGTAGCTGTAGATACCTTTGCTTTTTTTGCAACATCTTTAATCGTCATTACATCACCTACTCATTTCCAATTAATATTCCCTGTAAATACTAATAGTAGTGGATGTAAGCGTTTACGTAAACGCTTACATCCACTACTATATCACAAGAGTCATTTTAAAGCAACCTTACATATATTAGTTTTTAATTTCTTGTTTCAAACTATAATAACCCATCATAACAATCCATACATAAGCTAATGTTTTCGGTATCATCAGTATCCCTATCAGTGGATAAGTATTAGATAGAAGGACAACAGGAATATAGAATCCAAATGATAATACTATTGCCAACCACATAAAACGAAATATTTTGTCATCATGTTTCTTGGCTTCCTTATAGAATAAATAGATTATAATCAATCCTAAAAGTGCAAATGGTATATTACGGTAGATTCCCCATTCATAGGAAGAATTATAGATTAACCATTGATTCTGTGGAAACATACACAAAATAATTCTCAAAGTAGCTAAACCATAAATACACCTTGTCAAACTACTATATGCCTTAATATCATAACGAACTCTCCAAATATGATATAAAATAACATAAAATACTGTCATAGTAATTGATGTAATCAATTTCCCAATGCCAAGCGCAGCTGAATTAGCTTCTAATCCTGTGGTTAATAAACCATATGCTCTTGGTATAAGATGGAATGCATCACCACATCCTAAGATTATTGCCATAAAACCAAATAATCGATATTGTACTTTATTACCACTATGTTTCAGTATGAAGATACCTACCGTGATAACTGTTACAAGATAAAAAATATCAAAAATCGTCTCCATGATTCCTTGCATATAAAACACCTCCTTATATCATTTGAACATTGTTCATTTTTATTTATAAAATAAATGCCTTTTAGTATATGGCATTAATTTCAGATTATATATCTAAGGTTCTTTTCAATGTTTCTATAAAAAACTGTATATCTTTTTCTTTTCTCCTAAGCATATCAAGCATACAATTGAATATAAATTCTGCTAATCTTTCCTTAGTAAAAGTATCCGTCCAAATATTAGATTTAATCGTCTTTTCTTCAGAAAGCATACGAACAAGCATAGTCTGTACTTTTATAAAGAAATCATGTTCTTTTTTTCTTCCAAAACACTTCTCACATGATTTTAACAAGGATAATTGTTCAATCCAGTTTTCTTGAAATTGATTTAGATATAGAAACAGATTGTTGTAAATATCTTCTATCTTCTCTATAAAATTTCTATGAGTTGTTAAACAGTTATTGATATCAATGAATGCATTTTCCCAAAAATCTTCTACTACTGAAAAAAGCAAATCGTTTTTTGTTGCAAATGAATTATATACTGTCCCAATAGAAATATTACACTTTAGCGCTACTGATCTAATATTGATTGCTGAAATACCTTCTTTCAATGCAATCTCTTTAGCGGCTGTTAGTATTTCTTCTCTTGGATTATCAGAAAATCTTTTCATAAACATAACCTCACATTTGAACATTGTTCAAGTAGATTATATCATACTTATATTATATCTACAAGATAAAATCAATCTGTATAGTCTAGCCTTATTACTTATAAATTAACTCTTTTAATAAAAGCCTTTGTCCTTTCATTCTGAGTATTACCAAATACCTCTTCTGGTGAGCCTTGTTCAACTATAACTCCACCATCCATAAAAACAACATGATTAGCAACTTCTTTCGCAAAACTCATTTCATGGGTTACAATTACCATTGTCATGTGTTCTTTAGCCAAATCTTTAATTACTTTTAATACTTCTCCCGTAAGTTCTGGGTCAAGTGCTGAAGTTGGTTCATCAAAAAACAATACTTTTGGATTTAGTGCAAGCGCTCTTGCAATAGATACACGTTGTTGCTGTCCACCAGATAGTTGACATGGGTAAGCATTCTCTTTTTCTGACAAACCCATCTTAGCCAGCAATTCTCTCCCTATTTTATAAGCTTCTTTCTTGCTTTTTTTCTGAACATGAATAAGAGCATCCGTTACATTCTTAATTACAGAAAAATGAGGGAAGAGGTTGAAATTCTGAAATACCAAACCATAATAACTATATATTTTTCTTAGCTCTTTATTAGAGGAATATAACACAATTCCATCATTACTGGTTTTCACAGCGCATTCTCCATTATAGAATATTTCACCCGAATCAATTTTCTCTAGCATTGTAGCACATCGAAGTAGCGTAGATTTTCCTGAACCGGATGGACCGATAATAGCCACAACCTTACCTTGTTCTACGTTTAATGATATGTTTTTGATTACCTCAAGGTCATCAAAGCTTTTTTTTAGATTATTTATTTCTAACAATTTCATTGATATTGACCTCCTATTTATAGTAATCCAAACTTTTTTCTATTCTCTCCATCACTGTTGCCATTATAAGGTTAAATATATAATAAAAAATACCTGCTACAGCAAATGGTGTCATATTTGATTGGGAAGCAGCTATAGCTTTAGCCTCTGTAAACATCTCCGAAAAAGAGATTACAAAAGCTAATGAAGTATCTTTTACAAGTGTAATGACTTCATTAGTTACAGAAGGTAATATACGTTTTATAACTTGTGGAAGGATAATTCTAATAAAGGTCTGTACTTTATTATATCCAAGAAGCTTAGCAGCCTCATATTGCCCTACAGCTATGGATTCAATTCCACCTCTATAGATCTCAGCAAAATATGCTGCATAATTCAATGAAAAGCCAATAATTACTGCTCCAAAACGATAACTTCTAGGCATGCTTATTCCAAATATATAATAAGGCCCGAAATAAACTACCATCAATTGAAGCATAAGCGGCGTTCCACGCATTATAGATATGTATATTTTTATAACATTTCTAAGTAGAAGGTTTTTCGAAATCCTTCCCAACGACACTATTAAACCAAGAGGTAGAGATATTATCAAGGTTAATGTAAATATCTCTATGGTTTTCAACATACCTTCACTTAATTTAGATAATAAAACTAGTAAATCCAAGGTTATCCCCCTAACATTAATAAAACGCAACTGCTGTGAAAAGAGGCTATGCCTCGTTCCGTATAATTATTTCTTAATAGTAGTAATATCTTTTCCGAACCACTCAGTAGAAATTTTTTCTAGAGTACCATCATCAGCCATTTCTTCTAATGTTGTTTGTACTTTATCTCTTAATTCTTCATTTCCTAGTAAGAATCCAACTCCATATCCTTCTGAAGCCAAAGATTCATCTAATATCACAAAGTCAGCTTTCTTCTTTTCAATATGATAACCTGCTACAATATAATCCATAGCAACTGCATCAACTGCTCCTGATTGAAGCTCCATTAAAGCCATGTTATAATCAGCTGCTTTTATATATTCTCCAAAAGTATCTACTAAATCTTGACGTTCAGATAATGCAGCTTCTGCACTTGAATCAGCTTGTGCTACAATAGTTTTACCAGCGAAATCAGCGAAAGTTTTAATATCTGAATCTTCTTTCACAACAAATACTTGTTTATTGGACATATATGCATCTGTCCATGTATAATTATCTTCACGTCCAGTAATTGTGAATCCATTCCAAATGCAATCTATGTTTCCAGACTTTAATTCCATATCTTTTGCATCCCAAGCTATAGGTTGTAAAACAAGCTCAAAGTCAAGACGCTCTGCAACTTCAGCAGCAAGGTCAAGGTCAAACCCAGTAAATTCTCCATCATCTCCAACAAATCCCATTGGTGGAAAATCTTGATCAAATCCTACTGTGAAAGCGCTTTTTTCTTCGTCGTCTTTTACATATGTATCGTCTGTAGTTTTTTTAGTTGAACAAGCTGTAACGCTCATTAGTAAAATTATTAGTGTGATTAATAAGTAACTCTTTTTCATTGTTTTTCTCCTTTGATATAGTATAAATTTTGAAGCAAATTCAGCTTCTTTAATTATAAAGTAATTTCACCTTGCTATGTTATCACATTATCATATTAAAGTAAAGTTATATTATTATATATACTAATTAATCACCAGAACGATTATTACTTTTATTATCATCTATTGTATGATTATTTAGTCTATTGATTTTCGAACTTTAGAATTATAATTTTATAAAGTATAATAATTGATGAAATATTTAACCAATGAATAAGTAGGAAAATAAAATCCAACTATTTTATCTTCCTACTTATAATATTCTAAATTCAATTATTTACTTAATATCTATTGCTTCTACAGGGCATTGTTCTTCGGCATCCTTAGCATTTTCTAATGATTCCTCTAGTATTTCAACATCCTTAGCAATCGCTTTTCCTGTTTCACTATTCATTTGAAACACTTCTGGACATATACTTGGACATAAACCACATCCAACACATGTTTCTTCATCAACAAATCCTTTCAATTAACAAGCTCCTTTCTAATCTGAATATGCTATTAATATCACATGAATTTAGTATTCTCAAATTAGAAAAATATATTATGATTGATTTGTTTATGGTATATTGTTACCTGCAACTCTATATATCTCATACCATTCTTGTCTTGTCAATTCAATATTAGACGCTTTGCATATATCCTTTAAGCGATTAGTATTAGTAGTTCCTACTATTGGTTGTATCTTAGCTGGATGCCTCAAAATCCATGCACTGGCAATAGCTGTATTAGTTACCTTTTTCATATCAGCCAATTCATTAATCTTATTATTCAATTCAGGAAATTTATCGTTATCTAGGAAAACTCCTTCCATGAAACCATATTGAAATGGTGACCATGCCTGGATTGTAATATCATTTAAACGACAAAAATCTAAAATACTACCGTCTCTATCAATAGATGTGGCTATCTTCATGTTTACATTCAATCCTGCATCAATTATGCCTGTATTAGTTATACTCAGCTGCAACTGATTAATTATTATTTTGTTTTTCAGATATTTGTTTAATAACTGTATCTGCATAGGATTTTGATTACTTACACCAAAGTATTTTACTTTTCCACTTTCATGAAGTTTTGAAAAAGCTTCAGCTACTTCCTCAGGTTCCATAAGTGTATCTGGTCTATGCAGTAATAATACATCTATATAATCAGTCTTTAATCTTTTCAGACTACCTTCTACTGATTCAAGAATATGCTCCTTAGAGAAATCATAATAACCTTGTCTTATACCACATTTAGTTTGGATTATAAGCTTTTCTCTAATACTAGGATTCATATCAATAGCATCTGCAAAAGCTTCTTCTGATTTTCCACCATCGTAAACATCTGCATGGTCAAAAAAATTAATTCCCTCTTCTAATGCTGTATTTAAATGTATTGCTGCATCACTCTTAGAAAGATTATTGATTCTCATACATCCTAATGATATTTCAGATGCATTGATTTCATTATTGATTTTGATATATTTCATAGGTTATACTCCTTTTAAGTTTAGGCTTCTAGTATTTTATTCCACTCATTTAATTCATCGTTATCTATTCCAACATTTTTTATTGTCACTCTTGGATAATGTTTTAATCTTTCTCTGACTTTTTTCGCTGCAACTAATACATCTTTGTTTTTTGTTGTTGAAGTACCGTTAATCTGCTCATATAATGCTCCATCATTTATTTTAATTGTTATATCACTATCTCCGAATTCTTTGAGTTTCTTTAATAATGTTAATAATGCCCAGTGAGTGACAACCAAAGGTTTCTTATATTCTCTCCAAACAGATTCTTTGCACACAAGTTCGTTTTCATCATATATACAATATCTAACTTCGATATCTTCATTCTCTTGATAAGTTGAAATTCCTACTAAATAAGCTGTAATCATGGTTACCCTCCGTTAATTATATAGTTTACCTTAGTTTAACATTTGTATACATATTATTCAATTATAAGTTAAGATAGTTTACTATTCATATTGAACTAACCCAAGACTTTCATATAAAGTCTCAGTTATGTAAAAAGATCTAGGTAGTCCTTTATCATCTTCATAAGCATAGATTGCCAGCTTCATTTGTTCACCGTATTTTCCATCGCAAAAACCTTTATAGTAACCAAGTTCTCTAAGTCTCTTTTGAACAGCATAAACATCAGAACCAATGTTACTAGGTTTCAATGTTCTAAAGCCATCTCCAAAAGGACCATATGGTCCTTGAACTATGGTAACCTTAGTTCCATAGGGGATATATTTCTTTAATTCCTTAGCATCTTTATTATACATTCTAATACAACCTTTTGAGAGTCCACTTCCTATACTCCATGGCTCATCTGTACCGTGTATACCGTATTTTCCCCAGGGTACATTGAAACCCATCCATGTTCCGCCAAATCCTTCTCCCCAATTGGCCTTACTCACAATATTCCATGTACCTAGAGGCGATGGAGTACTATACTTACCTCCTGAAACAGGATATTGCTTATATATCTCATTATCTTTAAAAACGTACAGGATATAAGTATCAAGGTCTACATGTATAAAATATGGGTTATTTTTCTGACTGAAAAACACTTCCAGCAGATTTTCATTGGTCTTTTTTATACATATAAGATTTGCTACACTCACAGCAAGTATAACGGTTAATACAATTTTTATGTACATATATTTCATACTATTGATCTCCTTTAAGTATGTACTTAGAAATACAAACTTGTAGCGTCATATTATAATATGAAATACAAACTGTCCATTATAACAAAAAATTACAACAGTATAAAAAAAGTTCACCTAAGTGAACTTAATTTCTACTATTTTCTTTTGACAGGTATCCAAATCTCACTGACATAATTCTTACTTTTGTTATCTCCATCAGTATATAGCTCTATATCATAATCTGGTATTAATTCATATTCTGATTGTGGAAGCCACTCACTATAAATTCTTTTCCATACATTCTGAATAGTTTCTGGCATTGGTCCTACACATTTAAATACAGCCCATGTATGTTCTCTAATCGTTAACTTTTCAAATCCCTTTGGAATATCAGCATCATCGCTACATTCGCAACCAATGCCATAACGATATTCTTTACATCCATTCTTTTCTTGTTCGCAAATTCCAAGCATACCACATACAATCTCATGTGCTCCTTCTTCAAAATACTCAGACCAGAATTTAGGTATTTCTACAGCGCTATTTTCTGATGTAAAATATCTTGTCTTGGCAAGAACCTTATATTCCTCTCTCTTAACAATCTTATAATCCATAATATTTCCACCTTCCAGTTGAATTTTTATGATAAGACGATTAAATGATTTTAGATTAAAACCTGCTTTTTTAGCTTGATTCGGAGTTATCCCATGAAATCTGCTAAATGCTTTTGTAAAACTTTCTGGAGTATTATATCCATACTTTAAAGCAATATCAATCACTTTTGAGCTTGACATTGTTAATTCCTGTCCAGCTAAAGATAGACGCCTATTTCTGATATACTCTCCCACAGTCATTCCCGTTAACAAACTAAACACCCTTTGAAAATGAAAACTAGATGAATAGATATGTTCTGAAATATCTTTGCAACTTACATCAGAAAATATATTTTCTTCAATATAATCGATTGCACTGTTTAAGCTCTGTATCCATTCCATTTAATCACCCTTTCATGGATATATAATACCAACTTTCTTGGTGGTTTTCCTGTCACACAATGCTTTTATTTGTCTTTTGTTATAACATACATTTTATTCTCAAAACTGTCATTTCTATAATTGGGGAAATTATTTTTTTCTAGCTATTATATTGAAATGTCTAGAATAATATTTAGAATTTTCCATGTTATACTCTGTTTGTTCTATAGGAACGTTAACGAAATCAAAATCAGCAAAATATTTTTTTATATCTTCAATATCTACATAAAAATGAGGTACGTCCTTTTCAGTTTCATGTTCATCTCTTAAAATGGTATTGTCATCAATCCTTTTATAATTATCCGCGTGTTGGTATGACCAAGTATTTTTAGAAATAAGGGTTATGAATAATTCTCCTTTTCTTTTCAATACCCTTTTTATCTCATCTAGCGCTTTAATGAACCCTTTAGTATCTGAATGGTAGATAACATTATATGCTATTATACAATCAAATGTAGCATTTTCAAAAGGCAGATCAAGCATATCACATACTTGTGTATCAATATCCAACTCTTCTTTTTTAGCCCAGCTGTTAAGATGATTGATTCCATATTCAGATAAATCAACTGAATCAACTTTAAAACAGTTTTCTGCAAAAAGTATTGAATGTCTTCCCAATCCACAACCTAAATCAAGAAACCTATGAAATCCTTTTGATTTCCACGAATTAGCTAAATAACATGATTCTATTGAAGGGATTAACCAGTAGTCATCTTCATTTTTACTCCAATCCCAAGCTTTTGATTTTATCATAGTATTACCCCTTTCTATTTTACAATAAATCTATATTATCATTACTTATAAAATAATACAAACAATATATATGTTCAATATACTAAAAATATTTGATACACTTTTATGCTCATTTATGGATGTCTCTCACTTATAAATTTTATATTCCATTAAAATAAGCTAGAAAGCATGAACTCTAATATTCATAATGCTTTCTAGCTTATTACTTTTCACTATTCATTATCGTGAGGCTATAGATAAACTTTGATTATTTAACATAACCTTCAAGATTTCTTGATCCGTTTCTTTCATACCATTTCCACCGATTTGCCCTATACTACTTATTGTATCTTCTATATCTTCTTTAACAATTCCTTCACCTGGTTGGAAAACTCTATTATCCATAGCTAATTCATGTGCCATTATAGCTGCGTCTACAGCAGAAGCTATCTTAGCTGCACAAGAAGGTTTTGCACCATCACAAATCATCCCAGATACATTAGCTAATGTGTTAGTAATTGTTGAGCAAATCTGTTCATATGTACCGTTATAGAGATATGTGATTCCAGCTCCACTTCCACAGGCTGCACTTACAACTCCACAGTACGCCGATAATCTACCTATCTTTGTTTTTTGATGAATTGCAATGAGATTGCTAAATATTAATGCTCTTATTAAATGCTCTTCATCCACTTTTAAATGTTTAGCATACTCAATGACAGGTAATGATACTGTAATACCTTGATTACCACTTCCTGAATTTATGATAACAGGCAAAATACATCCGCTCATACGGGCATCGGAACCAGCCGCCGTAGCTGCCTTTGCTATTGTTTTTATTTCATGTAAACTGTGTTTTAATAAATTCGAACCAACATTAGCTCCATAATAATTTATTAATCCTTCACTAGAAATATCGCTATTATACTTTATTTGTAACTTTATGATATCTTGAAGTTGATTAAGTTCAACTGTATCTGCAAATTCTTTTATATCCCTAACATTCAGACATGATCTATCAATTAAACCACCATTAATATCATCCGAATTATATAGTTTCTCAAAAATAACTTGATTATTCTTCTCTATTCTAACTATATTTGTATGTGTGTGTACTATCTCAACCAATGCACTATTGTTATCAGACTTCACTGTAACTATTATATGTAGATTAGCCTTACTCTTTAATAGTTTTACCTTACAATAATCAGTATTGATTAATTTTTTTGCCTCATCTATATTATCCTGAGTCACATCAGTTAATACTTCAAGCTCCTTTTCTGGTTTTCCTCCAATTATACCTATGATAGCTGCCGCTTCTATACCTCTAAGATTACCAGAATTAGGAACAACAGCTCCTTTAACATTCTTAATTATATTTCCACTACTCTGAACAATAACCTCTTTGGGAAACTCACCTAATACTTCCCTGGCTTTTGCTGAAACATAAGCAATACTTGTTGGCTCTGTACATCCTAGAGCAGGAACAAGTTCTTCTTTTAATATGTTGGTATAATTAATTATGTTACTTTCTGAAATTGCCATTTATATTTCACTCCCTAGTTTTCCATAATCACTTTGCATAAAATTATCCTTCATGGATGATACATCCTTAATCAATATTTGTTCACATAAATTATAATCTTTATCTTTTAGCGCCTTTAATAATTTAATATGTGTTTCAGCATTAGCTCTACCCATATTTTCTCTATTTTGCCATGTATCAAAATAATATTGTGTCGCACCTCTTGAACAAAATTTCAACATAGATTCAAGTGTATTATACATCCACTGGTTATTGCTATAACTACATAACAAAAGATGAAATTCCATATTTCTCTTCCAATGTTCAATAATATCATGTTGATCTATCATCTCTATAGTTTGATTTATATGTTGTTCTAGGTTATTGATTATATCATCATTAATCCATTCTTTTGTCTTTCTGAATGCTGCCAATTCAACAACTAACCTAAGTTCAAGAACATCATGCAATTCTTTAGGTGTAATTTGAACTACTTGATAACCCAAACGAGGAATACTATTCAAAATATTTTCTTTACAAAGTTCAACTAAAGCCTCTCTTATAGGCGATTTACTTACCTGATATTTCTCTATTAGCATTCTTTCGCTGATTATAGTATTAACAAGATATTCACCTCTAATAATATCTTGAAAAATGAGCTCATATACTTTATCTTTAATACTCTTTGTACCTTTTAACATTTCTAAACTCCCCTTATTGTTTATATTGACTATCCTTTTACTGCACCAGTTGATAGTCCTGCTTTTTGAAATCTCTGTAATATTAAATATACCACTATTATTGGTATAATAGCAAATGTTGTTCCTGCCATTATTACAGGCCATGGTGTAGATAAACCATCACTGACTGGTAGTAATGATATTGAAACCATTAAAGTATATTTTGGTGTGGATCTCAAGTATAGTAACGGCCAGAAAAAGTCATTCCATCTAGCAATAATAGTTAGAGCTGCCCACGAAGCTAACGCAGGTTTAATAATTGGTACGATTATCTTTGAATATATTGCAAAATCTCCACATCCATCTATTCTTGATGCTTCCATGATTTCTGTGGGAACATCTATAATATACTGACGCATGTAGAATATACCTACTGCAGTAGCAATCCTAGGAATAATCAATGACCATAGACTATTAATCAATCTAACTTTTCTCATGATTATAAATAATGGAATTGCACCCACTTCTGGTGGAATAAGCATTGTAGCTATTACAAAATAAAAAAGAAATCTTTTACCTGGAAAATCGTACTTAGCAAATGCAAATCCAGCTAAAGAACAGAAAAACAAAGTTGTAATTGTTCCTATTATAGTTGTAAAAAAGCTGTTATAGAGATTAGTCCCTACAGGAATTATATTAAATACATTCTTGAAATTCTGTAATGTAGGATTGCTGATCCATAATGAATTAAATCCACTTATGCTTTCGTTAGGTCCTTTTAAGGAGATTATACACATCCAAATTATAGGACACAAACAAAAAAATACGATTATGCCCAGTATAATATATACCAAGGCTGAAAATAATTTTCTCTTTGTCATGTTATGTACCCTCCTTATAGATTACCTTGTTTTCTCATGATACGAAATTGAATAAGCGATACAATGAGTAGAATCAATGTCAACATACATCCAATAGCAGATGCATATCCCATTTTAAATAAATTAAATCCTGTATCATACATATATTGAAAAAGTGAAATATTAGATGTTCCAGGTCCTTTTAATATAAATGGCTCATTGAAAATTTTCCATGAATCTACTGTTAATGTAATAAAACAAAAGAACAATATATTATATAAACTTGGTAACGTTATTCGAAAGAATTGTTGAAACACATTAGCACCATCTACTGTTGCGGCTTCATAATATTCCCGTGGTATATTAAGTAATCCTGATAGCACTATAACAGTAAACCAAGGCGTATTACGCCATATATTCAAAGTAATTACAGGTATTTTAGACATTTTTGTACTAGTAAGCCACCCAATGGAATCTATTCCAAACAAACCTAAAAATTCATTGACTAATCCAACATTTTCATCAAACAGCATACTAAAAATAATTCCCATTGCTATAGCAGCACAAACATTAGGTAAGAATGTTACAGTTTTAAAAAAGCTTCTTCCTTTTAGTCGATTATAGTTTAGAAATGCAGCAATAATTATAGATAACAGTAATATAAAAATTACACCTGTCACCCAATAGATTAGTGTATTACTAATTGCATCCCAAAACATATAGTCTTTAAATAATAGTTTGTAATTATCTAAACCTATAGACTTAGGCTTTCCAATACCCTTCCATTTAGAAAAACTTATTACAACAGTCCATAACATTGGAAATAACTGAAACACCAAAAACAACAGGAAAAATGGAAGAATAAATAAGTATGGATATTTATATTTTTTTAGAGCTTGTATAATTGTCATCTTTATCCCTGCCAATCTTATTTTTGTTTTTCAAGGACTTTACCTGTAGGTAAAATCCTTGAAGTAAATTAACTTTATTTAATTAATTCAGCTTTACCTATTTTATTTCTTAGATTGTTACCCATGTTTTTGATTGCCTCATCCATTGTTTGATCACCTGCAACATATTTTTCTATTTCTATACTAATAATATTATCCGCTTCTACGTCTTGTGGTGTAACAACTAGATTGGTTGCACCATTCTCTAATGCTGACCCTTCTATTTCTCTGAATGACTGACCTCCATAGAATTTTGATGGTTCTTTCCAGAAATCATCTGCCAATAAGTCTTTGGTAATAGGATTTGCATATGGTGCATTTTGCTCTTCCATTGCATTAACCCAATCTTCTCTTGCTTGTGAATCAAAGTGGAAATCATACCATAATTTTTTACATAACTCTGCATATTTTCCATTTGGTTTATTAACAACAGCAAAATATGATGAAACTGGTGCTCCTGCAACTCCTACATTTTCAAATGCTGGTGCACTTAAAACTTTCCAATCTCCAGCAGTTTCAGTAACATTTTTTCTTAAGAATTCATCCCAGAATGCTCCAATATAAAATGTTGCAATCTGACCCTCTTTTACTGCATCATAAAGAGCTGGTTCGAAAATAGCAGTTTTTAATAATAATCCTTCAGAGTACATTGTATCGAGGGCATCAAATGCTAATTTTGCACCTGAATCTGTATCAATAATAACTTCTCCATCTTCTCCCCAAATTTTTGCATTTGCTTGTGGTAATAGACCTCTTCTTCCATAATATCTCCATGTTTTGCTACCTGGATCAATATATGATAAATAAACTTTACCGTTACTTTTTTCTTTTAGTTCTCTACCAACTTCTATATATCCTTCAATGGTACTCATTCTTGATGGGTCAATATCATACTCATTAAATAATTTTTCATTATAAAATAGTACTTGTGGTCTCACTGATTCTGGTAAAGCGTATATTTTATCTCCTACTGTCGCATCATTTGTAGCGCCATCTACAAGTTTATCTTTTAACGGTGTTACAAAATCTGCTACATCTACTAATAATTCGCCTTGTCCAAGATCTAATAAGTTAACAGGATCAATATAAAGTGCATCTGGTAAATCATCGTTAGCTCCTGACGCATATGTCATTGTAATTTTTTCTCTTGAATCTGATGCTCCTTCTGTTTGTACAATCTCTATACTTACTTCTGGTGCTATATCCCTGTTTTTTTCTAACCATGCATCAAAATATTGTTGAAGATATTGTGGTTGTCCATAACCGTAAATCACTAACTTTCCTGCCGGAAATACTTTTTTGGTATCCTTTTGTTCTTCTCCTTTAGTAGGTGTATTAGCTGTAGAGTCTTTTTCTGAACTCTTATTCCCACATCCAACAAATACTCCCATTAGTAAAGTTACTAACATCAAAACAGCAAAAATTCTTTTCTTCATAGTTAACCCTCCATAATATAATTTTTATTTTTTGGTAGCGTTTACTGCTACATTTACACGTTTATAAGAAATTTCTGTAGGCAACGTACAATCAGCACCTAGTATAAATTTTTCTTTCCCAAAAGAATTAATTATAGATTTTACTTCTTGTTCTATTTCTTCATCAGTACCATCTACCAGTACACCAGCTCTGTTCTGTAATCCACCCATTATTGTAACATCACCGAACAGTTTCCTTCCTTCTTCCAAAGAAATATTATCTTCGTAAACACCCCAGTTTACAACATCAGATAACTTAGCATATGATTTATATCTATCTAGATTCAATTTATCTTTACACATATGTAAGATATTATACCCATTATTTTGTTTAACCGTTTGTAAAATCATTTTATCTAGTGGTGCTATGTACTTTTCAAATTCTTCATCTGTAAAGTAATAATTTTCTCCACCTAATGCTGCATAATATATACCATCTAATCCTATTTCAATATATTTTTCAGCTAATTGACACATACCTTCTGTTATACGTTTATAGGCATCAATCATAGGAGTTTTATTTTCTCTCATATGTGTACAAAAAAGCTCTCTTACTGGCTCATAACCATATTTAGCTTCAATAGGATGTATAGAAGAAGCGACTGTTCCATGTAAAGTACCAACATTAAAAGCATCTGGTTCACATTTGTCCAGTATCCTTTCAATCATTTCTACTTGAGCTACCATAAAATCATCTTTTATTGAAATGGTTTTTATCTTATTCCAATCTTCTGGTCTTTTTATATCACCCATATATGGAACAAGGTATTCATTCATAATTTTAAAAATATCAGTATCAGTTTCTTTGAAGAATTTTAGATGAGAATTAATACCTGCTTCTCCAAAAGCTTCTTCTTTTGCAAAATGTAATGTAAAACAAGAAGGTATATGATCTACTTCTCTACCTTTAATAGCTGCGATAACTCTTTCTTTTTTATTCATAATTACCTACCTTTCATCTACTTATAAATAAATAGCATGGTGATTTAAGTTACATATCAGTCTAATGTATTTACTGATAATACCAGTGGTATTACTACTGTTATGATTACTAATATTATCATCAATATTATTATAAGTCAATACTTTTCTGATATTCAATTAAGTCTTTAATAAATCGATAAAAAAAGGCATGTATGAAATATCATTATTTCACACATACCTTATATTAGATTATAGCTTATCTATACTTTTCTAATTCTGAATCTTACACTTTCAAAATCTTTTAACTCTGGTAAAGTTAAACCTAAGTTCATTAATTCATCTCCACCAAATATTCCTTCTAAACCATCGATCTTATAATCAAATCCTTCATTAAGCCCTCTACATCTCACTTGTTGACCTACTGGATTAGGTATAGCCAGAATAGTTGTATAGAATATAATAGCTTCTGACTTATCCTTAGAAACAAAAATCCAAGCTCCATTATTTTCTTCAAACGGATTATTTAATCTATAGTAATCTCCATACTGAATAAGATGTCTATTTTCTTTATAAAAATCAATTTGTTCCTTTATTTCGCTAATCTGCTCTTCACTATATTTTGTAAGATCAAGTTCATAACCGAAATTACCTGACATAGCGACATTCCCTCTTGTATTAAATGGTGTAGTCCTTCCAACTTGATGATTAGGTGTACTAGAAACATGACTTCCCATAGAAACAGGTGGATAAACTAAACTTGTAGAATACTGTATCTTCAATCTCTCAATAGCATCTGAATCATCACTAGTCCAGATCTGAGGCATATAATATAAGATACCTGGATCGAATCTTCCTCCACCTCCAGAACAACCTTCAAAAAGAATATCCTTATGTCTTGTTACTATTTCTTCCATGACATAATAAAGCCCTAACATATATCTATGAGATGTTTCCATTTGTCTATCAGAAGGTAAATCCATAGACATAACATCAGTTAAATACCTATTCATATCCCACTTTACATAGCTTATTGGTGCACTAGATAGTACTTTTGACACTGATTCAATGACATAGTCACAAACCTCTTTTTTCGATAGATTCAGAACTAATTGATACCTGCATGTAACTCTTTCCCTATTTTCAACATGTAGACACCAATCATTATGCTGTCTATATAAATCACTATCAGGAGATATCATTTCCGGCTCAAACCATAGACCAAAAGACATATCCATATTCTTTACATTTTCAGCTAATTTTTCTAATCCACCTTCAATTTTATTAGTATTAACATACCAATCACCTAATGAACATGTGTCATCATCTCTTTTACCGAACCATCCATCATCTAGCACAAATAATTCAACACCTATTTCACTAGCTTTTTTAACTATATCTTCTAAACTTTCTCTTGTAAAATCAAAATAAGTAGCTTCCCAGTTGTTTATTACAATTGGTCTTTCTTTTTCTTTCCAAGTCCCTCTCATCAAGTTTTCTCGATATAAGCTGTGGTACTCTTTTGACATACCCCCAAGTCCTTCACTAGAATATACCATTACTACTTCTGGAGTTTGGAACTTTTCTTCTGGCTGTAACTGCCAAGAAAAATTCAATGGATTAATCCCCATAAGTAATCTAGTTCTATTATGTTCACTTACCGAGACTTCTCCTAGGAAATTACCGCTATATACAAGGTTAAATCCAAATACTTCACCATTTACTTCTGTAGCATCAGGTGACATTAGTGCCATAAATGGATTATGTACATGACTGCTAGTTCCTCTTGCACTTCCGATGGATTGGATTCCTTGTACTAAATGTCTCTTAACTATTTGACGTTCTCTAGCCCAAGCTCCTGATAATTGTAATAATTCGTAATCAGAATCTCTATAATCCACACAACAACTTTGTGCATTAAGGACTTTCAACGTTTGATTCCCTTTATTTATAATCTGAACAGACTTTGTTATCACATTTTTATCATTGAATACTGTATAGTTCAAGACTACAAGAAGATTTATAACTTCATCTATTAGTGTTATTTCTAATGTTTCCGCTTCATTTTCTTCAGCATAAGTTGCAGGTAATCCTTCTAATACTTTTTTACCTTTTATTATCTTATGAGAATGATATTTCAAATCTAGTGTTCTGGAACCATTTTCTTGTTCTATACCAAGTGCCCCATTTCTTAGATCTACATGACCAAATGTTGGATATTCCAGCAAAGCTGAATCAAGTGCATACTCATAGTCATCTTTGTTAGGTATGATACTCCAGCTCTTTGCCTTAGTAGTATTAATCACATTATCATTAATACATCTTATCTTTTTACCATAATATAGATGTAATAGATTATTATATTTATCCGCTTTAAATATATAACTTACGTTTTTACCTTGTATATGAAATATTTTTTTACTCTCATCATATTGTATTCCCATATCCATTCTCCTCTCAGAAACAGTTTACTATGAGTTTACCTTATTTTTCATTACTTTTACATGGTATTATGTATAGTTTATATGGTATAATGTTGGCTAAGTATAAACCAACTTCATTTTGAAAGGAAGCAAACTCATGTATAAAACAATAGGAATGGTAGCTCATGTTGATGCAGGCAAGACAACACTTCTAGAGCAACTTTTATATCATACCAATTCAATCAAAGAAGCAGGTCGAGTTGATAATAAAAATACTGTCCTTGATTATCATACTATTGAAAAAGAAAGAGGTATTACCATCTTTTCTGACCAAGCAGTAACCACTTATAATGATTGTATATATCAGCTAGTTGATACTCCTGGACATGTGGACTTTTCTACTGAAATGGAGAGAGCTATTAGGATATTGGATTATGCAATAATAATTATATCTGCTGTTGAAGGAATAGAAGGTCATACTGAAACTGTTTGGCAGCTTCTAAAGAAATATAATATACCTACTATATTTTTTATAAATAAACTTGACAGAGTAGGTGCAGATTTTGATAATACAGTTAACGAAATAAGAAATACTTTTACTAAAAATTTAATCATTCTTTCCAATGAAACTAATGATAGAAGTGTTACTTATCTCCTTGATAAACCAACAAGTGAATTAATAGAATTTGTGGCTGACTATGATGATAATATATTAAATAAATATATAGATGGAATAGAAGTAGGGACGGAAGAATTAATTAATACTGTAAAGACATTATTTAATGATAATGTTATATATCCTTGTTTGTGTGGGATTGGTTTGAAGGGTATTGGTATTAGTGAACTATTAAGAGCAATAGATGCTTTAACAATCTCCAAAAATATGGATGATAATAATAATTTGCTATCTGGAACTGTATACAAGATTAGATATGATAATGAAGGCAATAAACTTACTTTTATTAAATTATATAAGGGCTCACTTAAGGTTAAAGATACCATTACTCATAAAATTATGGACAGTGAAATTACTGAAAAAGTTAATGAAATAAGAATATATAACGGAACTAAATATACTCTTTGCGATAAAGCTTGTCCAGGACAACTTATAGCAGTAACTGGTCTTAATTCATCTTATATAGGTGAAGGAATCGGTAATATAGAGGATTATAATGATTTTTTATTGGTACCCGCATTAAAATCCAAGGTGATATATGAACCCACAGAAAATCCTAAGGAAATATTAAAAATGTTTACAATGTTAACAGAGGAAAATCCTTCTCTTGATGTTCTATGGATAGAGGAATTGAAGGAAATACATATAAAAGTAATGGGGACTATTCAACTTGAAGTATTAACTCAGATTGTATTGGATCGTTTTGGTAAAACTATTGAATTTGGAACTCCAGAAATATTATATAAAGAGACTATTGCTAGTAAAACCCATGGGTTTGGACATTTTGAACCTCTAAAGCATTATGCTGAAATAGAGTTTGATATTGAACCAGCTCCAAGAGGTTATGGTATATCAAATGATTCAGTTTGCAGTGTGGATGTATTACAGACAAGATGGCAGAGGTTAAGTCAAAAAAATATTCCTGATGCATGTAAGAAAGGAATTCTTACTGGTTCACCTTTAACAGATGTTCATATTACTCTTACTACTGGAAAATCTCATGTTAAACATACTAGTGGAGGAGATTTTCGACAGGCTACTTTTCGTGCTATAAGGCAAGGAATTGAAAAAGTAGATAATATACTATTAGAACCTTTTTATCAATTCAAAATACGAATAGAGAAACATTTGTCTGGTAGAGTAATGACTGATATTACTAAGATGCATGGTAGTTTTGATTCTCCTGTTACATTGGACGAACATATTATAATTAGTGGTAGGGTTCCTGTTTCGACGGCGATGAATTATGCTAGTACCTTGGCTTCTTTTTCGTCAGGTAAGGGGAGTATTACTTTTGTTTTTGCGGGGTATGATAGATGTCATAATACAGATGAAGTAATAGAGAGATTGGGGTATAACAAGGATGCTGATAAGGATTATACTTCGACGTCTATTTTTTGTTCCCATGGAAAGGCTTATGGGGTTAGGGGGAGTGAAATAAATAGGGTAGAATAAATATATTAGCTAACGGTCGTGTAGGTAGTATAGGTGAATATTTCGTCAGCCTGTTAAACGTCCGTGTTTAAAGGGCTGAGTTCGCCGTCCATGGCTCACTGCTTCATATTCACCTATACTACCTACACTCGGTTGTTCAATGTTTTAGTTATTTGGAATGGTTGCACCTCTTAATCTTTACTCTAATTATTCTTTATTGTAATTTAGCCTGTATTCTGCTATTAGAAGGTCTACCATTCTTCCGTAGCTGTGGACACCGTCTTGTTGTTTGTTTAATTTTAGGTAAGTGTTATTTATTTTTGTTGAGGCTTTATCTATTGGTCCTGAGTATTTTTGCCAGAATTCGTTGTTGTCTTGTAGATCTCTTAGTACTCCTTCGGAATACGTGGCTTTTAGGGTATAGTATGCGTTGGTGTCGTGTTCGTAGAGTTGTTTCATGGAATGAATAAGAGCTAGCATTGTTCCGGAGTATTGGAAGTCTGGGTCTGGGTGGACTTTGCATGTTAAGTAGGCTATATAATTGGCTTCATCTTCTCTGGCAAATCCTCTTTGATGTGCCATTTCGTGACATGCTGTTGCGGGGAGTAATACATCGGTTCTGTCTTTATTGACATTAGCTTCAGCTGTGAAAGGGAAGTAGATGCCTG
The DNA here is from genome assembly GCF_054408565.1 of Vallitalea sediminicola. Lineage (NCBI taxonomy): Bacteria > Bacillati > Bacillota > Clostridia > Lachnospirales > Vallitaleaceae > Vallitalea > Vallitalea sediminicola. The sequence continues at coordinate 16,397 of NZ_BTPT01000037.1, read as the reverse complement.
TAATGCCGGAATAGGACATTACTTGTGAGAATAGTATTCCTTTTGGAGAACCGTAGCTGCCGCTTAATTCTTTGTATATGTCTGCAATATTGTCGTAGCCTTCATGTGCTCGATTGAATACGTCGTTGTAGCCCTTTGGTATAAACATTACGCCATTTTCATCTTCTTGAACTTGATTTCTTAGGTCATTAGCTTCTGTAATCAAGCTTTGGCATAGACCTGTTAGTTCTTCAATAGTTGCATCTTGTACGTTAAGGTTGGCTATTTCAGAAAATGGTAATCTATAATAGTTGAGACCCCAGATTAGTACAAATATGAAATATCCTACACTTATAAATATCAATATCTTTCGTAGGGAATCAATTAGTATATATCTTTTTTTATTTTTGGTTTTTATTAATGTTCTTATTATCTTTACTAGCTTGTATATAAAAAATACAATAAGAAATATAATAAGTAGTTCAGTTATTGAAATTGGTATAATTCCTGTTATGGTACTAAGGAATTGGCTAATGTAATGATAAATACCATTTGAATAATATTTTTCAATAAATGATGGTGAAGATTGTGCTATATTGGTTAATAATATTCCAATAGGTAATAATAATATAAGGCTCCACTTAGAAATATTCTTTAATCTATCCATACCTGATTCCAACTTTCTAATTTATTTTATGTCAGTTGAAACGTCCCCCTGTCAGCAAACATTTCCATGTCAAGCTTTTCTGAATTGGTTTGGAGTAACATTATAGTATTTTTTAAAATATCGAATAAAACTCTGAGAACTGTTATACCCTAACTTAATTGCGATATCTTGTATTTTCATACTTTTATTATTTAATAATAGTTCTTTTGCCTTTTCCATTCTAAGGTTAGTTATATAATCAAAAACTGTGATTCCATTTTCTGTTTTGAATAATGTACTTAGATATCCTGGGGATAGATATACGTAATCAGCTATCATTTCCAATGATAAATCTTTATTGTAATTATTTTTGATGTATTCCTTAACCTTGTTGATTATATTATCATTTTGCATTACATTCAATTTTGAAAACAGTTGAATGCATTTTCTGATAATGCTGTAAATGAATTCATACATTTCATTCAAAGTTTTAGCTTCATTTATCCTAGCGAATATTTCGCTGTTAGTTATCCCTATATCCTTTAAACTAAAGCCGAAGTTGGTCATTTGTTCTATTATATTTAAACACACTTGGAAGTAGACATATTTTATATAATCTATATTTTTGATACTTCCTTTGAGTCCTTCTGTCAACTTTCTTAACGCAGCAAAAGCTTTTTCTTCATCTTGTTTCTTAAGATAATTAAGTAGTTCCTTTTCAATACTCTTATCATAGAATATGTTTTTTTCGATTTGCTGTGGTACCATATGAGATAATATCTTGTTATTACCTACAAAAAATTTGTACTCTAATTGTTTTTGAACTTCTTCATAATGTTCATGAATATCTTCTAGATTATTGAAGTCATCACTCAGTGATACTGTCAATGATATATTATCATTATTAAAATCTTCGTGAATCTCTGTAAGTAATGCGTATACTTGATTAATATCCTTATTGGTGTTCATAATAATTAAGATTCTTTTCTCATTGATTTTACTTATGATTTTCTTGATGTCTGGTTTATCAAAATACTTGTCCAATCGATCCTTTATCTTATTATTCATGTTAATATTCTCTAATTCTATTAACATTAAATAATGGTTAGCAAAGTTAAATTCAACTTCTAACAAATCTAGTACTTGTTTGAAATTATCTAGATCAAAGGAATTGTTGTTAATTATGTCATTGATGGAATGCTGTTTGAAATACGGAAAAACATATTGGTAATCATTATTCAATTTTAGATTTTCAGTAAACAAATAGGCTATCACATTATCAATAAGCTGATAATCGTTTTTAGAATCAATTGAATCTATTTGAGTTATTTTGTTTATTTTTTTCATTAATTTCCTTATAGGTTTATACAAGTAATCTGAAAAGAAATATGTTAGTATGAAAGATATTAACAAGATAATTAAACAAGATATGATATTTAACTTAGTTAATACATTTGACGTCTGAAATAAATCTTTTGATTTTTGTCCAACGACAAATGTCCAATTATACTTATTTGATATACTTTTCCAAACATACAAATTCTCTCCAAGATAAGATAATTCTAGATTAGTCTCGCTTTCTATTGAAATATCTTTTAACAATTCATCATTCAACTCATCATTATAAAATTCATCTAAATAGATAGTAGAACGATTATTATCAAATACTAAATATTCCAGTCCATCTGTAGATTCAACGATTAACTCATCCCAAAAGTCATCGTAATCAATATTAACTACAATATAAGCATTTTTTTCTCTATTAAAAGAATAGAATTTCTTAATATAACTAAATACCTTCTCACCTTTTACAATTCTTGATGGAGTAACATAGTTTACTCCATCAAATTTTATATTAAAAATTTCTTTGTCTTTAAAATTATTTTTATCATATTTTGAATCACTTAGAATAATATCTTCTGAATCATTGAAAAGATAAATTGAATTTATTAATTTATGTGATAGAGCATTCTTCTCAAATAAACTTAACGCATCTCTCATAAATAAACTATAACTGTTTGGATATTCATTAGTAGTGACTAATTTCCAAACACTTTCATTACTAACGAATTGGTTTATTAAGGCATCCATTTCTGTCAATTTTTGTTCAACCATTAGTCTTTTTTGATTAAGGGAATTTTCTCTTGATATATTAACCTGCTTTAATAAATGATCGTTACTGAATTTAGCAATTATAGTTGTAATCATAATTACTGGAATCATTATAGATATTGAAATCACTAAGAAAAATTTGTAGAATGTAGCGCTTTTACTTTTTTTATTTATAACATTTAAATCTATGACTCTTTTCACCAAAACCCACCCCATAATTACGCCTATCTTTAAGTAAATTAACATATTATAATAAGAAAGCTTTTAAAAGTACATCTATTATATCACAATTTTCTACAAAAACCTACTAATTTTAACAATTACTTTTGTCAATTACTTCCCTACTTTCAATTTCTATCTCCATTAGTTCTCTTCCTAATTCTTTTACCAATAATAAATGTAATTCTTCAATTAAATCTTTATGTTTTGAATCATTAATAAGATTATTGAATTCATTTGGATCATCTTTCATATTGAATAACTGCCTTTTGGCACCATTATTATTGTCTATTTCATTGAAATACACATATTTATAATCTCCTTTTCTTATCATACAGTGTCCAGCGGCGATATTGTGTGCATAGTATTCACTAACAGAATAATTTCTCCAGTTATCATCCTTGTCATTCATTAGATCTACCATTGATTCTCCATCCCAATCTTCTGGGGGTTCTGCCTCACACACCTCACATATTGTTTTTATGACATCTAGTAGATTACAAACTTCTGTTTTTCTTGTTCCATTACACCATTTTCTAGGCCAGCTGACTATTAATGGTACTTTTGCTGAACAATCATACATTGAGTTTTTCCACCATAATCCATGATCTCCCATATTTTCTCCATGGTCGCTAGTATAGATCACTAATGTATTATCTTTAATTTCTGAATCATCTAGTGTACTTAAGAGTTCTCCTACTTGCTCATCAAACCAAGTTACCAATCCATAATATAGTTCTCTACCTTTTTTAATGATGGATTCATCTACCTGATTATTCTGGAATGCTTTTCTCATGATTTTATAATGTTTTGGCAAAGAGTCAATATGTCCTTCTGGTATCTCTGGCATAGGTACTCTATCCTTATACATATCATAATACTTTTGTGGAACTATTAATGGAAAATGAGGCGCTAGATAACCTGCTAATAAGAAAAATGGTTTATCTTCTTTTTTCCTGTTTTTTATTAAATCACTACATATATTGGTAACCATCTTATCATGATCCATTACTCTGCTATTATCATCAACATAAAAATCATTGAATCTTCTAGATAGAACGCTATCTTCTTCTTCAAACTTTCCATCTGATAAATCTATTCTTTTGTTATATTTTTTTCTCACATTAGTATTAGTCCAGAATGGATATAATTCATCAAACCCGTATCTTCTATCTTTCGCATAGTGCATTTTACCACCAAGATAACAATCATAATTCACATCTTTTAGTACTGTAGCTAGAGATACTATATCATCACTTTCCAACATACTCTCATTACTCCATGCACCACATTTATTTATATATTTACCCGCAGTAATAGATAGTCTAGCTGGAACACATATAGGTGAAGGAGTATAACAATTTTCAAATAACACACCCTCGTTAGCTAACTTATCCAGATTAGGAGTTTCAACAATATTATTTCCTGCAGCTCCAACAACTGAAGCTGTATGTTCATCTGACATTATAAATAAAATATTAGGTTTTTGCATTTTTTTCACCTCAATCAAATATCCAGTCTTTTTTTTGCTTTGACCAATTAACAAGTTCTTTATGTAATAATTTTATCAGTTCATTATTTTCTTTTTCCGACGCTATATTATTCATTTCTAGAGGGTCTAATTCTAGATTATATAACTCTTTTTCATTCATTCCATCATAAATATATTTATATTTTTCAGTTATTACAGCCCTACGGATACATCCTAGTTCTGGATTCCCTGAATACTGACAGAATACTTTTCTATCTTTTATCTCATCGTTATCATGTATTACGTTATAGTTAGATGTTCCGTCTAGATCATCAGGTTTCTCTATCCTTAATTCATCTAATAATGTAGGCAGTATATCTAGATTAGACATTGTACCATCAATTCTTCTAGGTTCAACATCAGGCATTTTTATCAATAAAGGTACATTAACGGCTTGCTCATACATCTCCATCTTCTGATACATACTATGCTGCCCTAGGTGATCTCCGTGATCACTAGTAAATAAAATGATTGTATCTTCCATTAATCCTTTTTCCTTTATCTTATCTATTATTTTGCCTATCTGATCATCCACATAATTAAGAAGTGCTAGATGTGCTGACCATACTTGTCTCCATTCTTTCTCTGTAACATCTTTCGCAAGTTGTGCAGGTACTCCATCTCTTCTATTGACAGGCTCGTTTTTAGCTATTTCACCTACGTTATCAGGCATGATAATATCATCTGGATTGAATTTATTTATATATTCTTCCGGAACTCTAAGAGGTGGGTGTGGTGCCCAATAGTTAATGAATAATGCAAAAGGATTTTCCTCGTCTACATTATTAATGACATCTAGGCTTTCTCTTGTAAAGTATTCATCTTTGAAGGTCGTTGTATCATGTTCCCACTTGGAAACATATGTATTAGAGTATTTCTTATTAATATAATCTCCATTAGCTCTTTTTTCTTTTATTTCCCTTGAATGTTTCTCATCTCTTTTTACTGATATTCCCAAGTCTTCTATATATCTATTATAATCGGTTTGATCTATCCACTTATCATACTGAATTCTATCTTTTAGAGCTGGTTTTACTTTTATATGGTCAACTCCAACATGACTTACGTTGTAACCATTTTCCTTAAGGATTTGTGGAAATGGCTTATTATCTCTAGCTGTTATTCCTTTCCAATCGTTGAATACTACTCCATTATGAGTTGGGTATTTCCCTGTTGAAATTGCTGTTCTACAAGGAACACAAAGAGGGCATGTATTATATGCCCTTTCAAAAACTAAACTTTCTTTTACCAACTTATTCAAATTAGGAGTAACTTCTATATTACACTGATTCATTCCAATACTATCCGCTCTTTGATGATCAGTCATAATAAAGACTATATTATGTTTCTTCATAGTTTTTCCTCCTACCAAAATATTTTATTTTCTCCTCTTAATTTTCCAAGTGCTTCTACAAAGAAATAATCTCCATAGATTATTGGTGTATTTACATATTTTTGCTTTGTATAATTAACTGTTCCCATTTTTATTAATGCTTCTTCATCTTCATCCCATGCTCCGTAATTATCATATAAGGATTTTATTATTTCTTCTGCATTTTTATAATAATATTCTCTTTGACTGCCTTCTAAGTATTTACACATTTCTAACATTCCACTTGCTGCACATGCTGCCGCTGATGTATCTTTTCCATCCCTTTGCTCTTTTGGAGCTCTGAAATCCCAACATGGAGCTTTATCTTCTGGTAAATTAGCTAGGAAGAAATCTGTTACTTGTTTAGCTTTTTCAAGATATCTTTTCTCCTTAGTATATGAATAACCAATTGATAATCCATATATGGCCCATGCTGAACCTCTAGCCCATGCTGATTCTGGAGAATAACCCTGCCCCCCTGATGCATTGACTCTTCTACCGGTGTTAGGATCAAAGCATACGATATGGTGAACTGAACCATCTTCTCTAATGAATTCTTTTATGACTGTATCTGTATGTGCCATTGCAATATGTTTGAAGCGTGGATCTTTTGTTTCTTCTGATGCCCAATATAGAAGTGGTATGTTCATCATACAATCAATGATTGCCCAACCTTCACTATCCTTGAATACATTATTATTCCAAGCTCTAATGAAATTTCCCTTTATATTGAATCGACCTGCTAAATGACTCGCTGCTATAAGTCCTCTTCTTCTAGCATCTTCATCATTAAGTAACTTATAATGTGCAACTGATGACAATATCCACATAAAGCCTACATCATGATGTATATCCAAAAAATTATTTAAGTCATAATCTAATTTTCTTTCACATGAATCAGCATATCTTTTAAGTTTATCTGCTTTTGTATCTTGATAGATCAACCACAATAGTCCTGGCCAAAAACCAGCTGTCCACCAGCCTGATCTTTTACTATCATATTTACCGTCTAAGGATACATGAGGAAATGTATCTTTTATTCTCTCACTTATCCTATCTACTTTTTCTACAACCTGCTCCCATGATTCATCATACCAATTTGCCATCGTCTCTATGTCTCCTTTACTAACCCTTATTAACCTTTAACTGAACCTAACATTACGCCTTTAGTAAAATATTTTTGTAAAAATGGATAAACACAAAGTATAGGAACTACAGAGATCATAACCGTAGCCATTTTAAAGTTTTCAGGAGATGTAAAGACATCATCTGTATCAATATTAGCTGTCGTTTGATCTAGCATATCTCGCAACACTACTTGTAAAGTCCATTTAGCTTTATCATTTAAGTACATCATACCTGGTAAGAATGCATTCCAGTTATAAACTGCATAGAACAATCCTACTGTTGCTAAAACTGATGTTGATAAAGGTAATATAATCTTGAATAGTATCCCAACATCACTACAACCATCAATTTTGGCTGATTCTATTAATTCCATAGGAATATTTTTGAAGAATTTCATTATAATCAATAAATTGTATACTATGATTGCTTTCGGTAACATTAGCGACCATAATGAATCTATCATCCCAAATTCTTTTACAACTAAGTAAGTAGGAATCATACCTCCATTAAACAACATAGTGAACATTATGAACCAGAAAATTCCTTTTCTACCTTTCAAATTTTCTCTAGATAATGGATACGCTGTAAGTACACTCAAAAACATACTTATTAACGTAGCACCTACTGTAACAAGTACTGAATTAAACAAACCTGAGTATATAATATCCTGCTTGAATGCTGACATATAAGTACCTAAAGTAAATCCATTAGGGATGAAATAATAGTTAGTCAATGTAACTTTATTAGGATCACTCAATGAATACATCAATACATACCAGAATGGATAAAACATTAATATCCCAATAATTATAAAGAAACAATAGTTAAATACGGTAAATGGGGTGATTTTTTTCCTTACCATTATAATAGTCCCTCCTCACCGATTTTTTTACTTAATTTATCTGTTCCAACAACTAATACTAAAGCTATTACTGATTTAAACATATCAACCGTTGCAGCTATACTATACTGCCCTCTTTTAAGACCTGTTCGATAAACATATGTATCAAATATATCACTAATATTTTGTACTAATGGAGTCTGTAATACCATAATTTGTTGGAAACCTGCATTCATTACCTTTCCAATCCTTAATATTAATAGCATAACAATAATTCCTGAAATAGCTGGTAATGTTATATGTAATGTTTGTTTCCATTTACTAGCTCCATCAATACTAGCCGCTTCATATAGATTAGGGTCAATTTGAGTTAATGCTGCAAGATATACGATAGTTCCCCAACCGGATTCTTTCCAAATATCAGACAAAATCAAGATACCTCTAAAATGTTCTTTACTCGCCAATAGATTAACTGGATCATGTCCAAATAATCTATATATCTCACCGATTATTCCATATGTAGGCGAAAAAATATTTAACATAATTCCACCAATAACAACCCATGAAAGAAAGTGAGGTAAATAAAGTACTGTTTGGCTGATTCTACTGAATCTGACATTTCTCATTTCATTTAACATCAATGCTAAAATAATAGGTACTGGAAAACCAATTAATATTTTTAACAAACTTATTACTATTGTATTTGAAAATACCTGTTTGAAGTCTGTTGAACCGAAAACTGTTCTAAAATTCTCTAATCCAACCCAAGCACTATCCAAAATACCTTTGAATATATCATAATCTTTAAAAGCTATAACTAAACCAAGCATTGGTAGATATCTAAATAATATAAAATATAATAGGCCTGGAATCAATAATATATATAGCCATTTGTTTTTCCTCAAGTATTTCATTTTACTGCTAGGTGTTTTATTTTTTGTCTTTCTTTTTGCTATCGCCTGCATATTATATTCCTCTCTTAATTGATAGTGTGTTTCAAAATGGTACATCATCTTAAAACACACTATGTCTTTTAGTCAGTTATTTTCTAGCTTGATATTTTTTATTTACTGCTTTAGTTAAAGCTTCTCCACCTCTTTGATTCCATTCTTGAACAAATGAATCAAATCCTGAATCAATATCAGTTGCTCCTACAATCATTCCAATGAATTCTCTATTAGTAAAATCAACTAAATCTGCTTCATATTTGCTGGATTCATCTACCATTATTCCGTCTGCAGGATTACTTGCTGCACTTTTCTTGGAATATTCAATAGCATCTTGAAATTCTGGTGATGAATGATCTATTAATGCAGTTTTAGCAATATAAAATTTATCAATATCTAATTCTTTAGCTTCAGCATTATCAGCAATTCTTGTTACATGACCATCTTCTTGATTGTAATGTTCACCTTCAACTCCATAATTAATGAATTTATTTCCTTCTTCTGAAGCTGCCCAAGCTAAAAGTCTTAAAGCTGCCTCTACATCTTTACATTCGCTACTGATACCTGTTCTAACCCAACCTTTTGCAGATTCTGTTCTAACACCAATTGGGTTATCACAACCTCCTTGTAATACTGGTCCGTATACAAATTCACCCTCTGGATTCTTTGCAATAAATGGAGCATAATAGTTTTGGAAGTTGTTTTTATCAAATAAATGAATCTTAGTTTCGCCAGCACCAAATGTACCAGCCTTTACTTTAGTCTTCCATCTGCTACTATTATCAGTAACAAATTCAGGGTCAATGATTTTTTCATCATATAATTTTCTTAAGTATTTTAAAGCTTCTTTTATTTCAGGTTGAACTGAACCATTTACTATTTGACCGTCTTTTTCCATCCAATAGTTAGGAAGTACTCCATAAGCACCAAATATATGATCCATGAATTTATCTACTCTACTATAACCGCCCATAGCGAAAGTATCTTTTTTTCCATTTCCATCTGGATCTTCTAATGCAACTTTTTTTGCAAATTCATAATATTCGTCAAGAGTAGTTGGAACTTCCATTTCAAATTTATCTAACCAGTCTTTTCTATAAGCTATAATACTAAGTGGTCTAGCTGTACTATATCCTATAGCATATATATTTCCGTCATCATGTCTCATAGTATCCCATACTTCTTGTGTTCTGGAAGCTTTTAATTCTGGATACTTATCAAAGTATTCATTAAGTGGTAGTAACGCTCCACCTTTCGCTAACTTATCTTCCATAGCATCTGTATAGAAATTCATGATATCAGGCCTTTTACCTGAAGCTAAGATGATATTCAATTTATTTTCAAGTTCTTTTGTTGTTACTTGAGTTATTTCTAATTCAGTATTTGTTTTTTCTTCTATATAATCTTTAGAAAATGATTTATCTTGAATATCTCTACTATGTAAGAATAATTTTAATTTAGTAGGCTTATCACTTGTTTTGTTAGATTCATCATTTGCATCATTATCTTTCTCCGCCGTTACATTAGTATCCTTATTGGTATCCTTTTCATTATCTTTTTTACCACAACCAGTAAAACTAGCTAAACACATTGCAATAATTAATAAAATTACTGTAAATTTTTTCATTTGATGTAACCCTCCCTGTTGTTTTCATAAGAATAATGGTTAAATTTTACAACCAACATTTATTGCGCGCATTTCTTATTGGATGATTTCACAATACATTAATTCTGCCCAACTTTCAATAATGTAATTTTAATTTTATAGTATTATTTGTATTCTTTGAGTTTTTTTCATATTAAAAAATATTAATATTGTTGTATTATATTAATATATGCCCCCTAAAAACAGGCATTTATATCAATTTTACATTTATATGACAAGGGGACGTTTAGTTTGTCATGTCAAAAAATTGCTTACTTTTTATGACTAGGGGACGTTTCATCTGTCATAATTGATTTTTTTCATTAGATTAACCCTCATCTTAAAATCATTGCAATATTATTACTTAATGTAAGTATCGTCTTAGTAATCCTTTGTCAAATAACATACTCATATGACAAAGGAAACGTCCCCTAGTCATTACTGATTCAATATATCTGGGCACCAAAAAAGATAGCCTCAGTTTAAGAGTCTATCTTTTTTACAATATTAATGTATCTCTTTATATTAAACTCATTCATCTATAAACCCATTTCAATAAGTTCAATATATTTCCCTTGATTTTGTTGAATAGATTTTTATATTAAATAATCTTTACCTGTTTGATATTCTTTTTCATACATAGATCTTGAACTATCTTGGTACTTTTCACATATTGAGGTAAATCGATACTATAAATTGAGTGTCTAGTAATTTTACCTTCACTAGTAGCAGCTGCTTCGTCTAAACCTTCTTCTTCACTTAAGAATTTAATTTTTCTAACTTTGATATTCTTCATGTTAAAGTATTTTTGGATACCTTTCATAAAATCCTTATCCCCTATATATTCTATATCCAAGGAAATAGTTGCTACTTTATCAATGAATTTATCTTCTACTTTCTTAAGTATAACTAATGAAACAAAGACTCCAATAGTAGATGCAGCTGTTATTACATACATTCCAAGACCTATTGCAAGACCTATACAAGCAACTACCCAAATAGAAGCAGCAGTTGTTAATCCTTTTACTAATCCTTTTTCACGAATTATTGTTCCAGCACCAAGAAAACCTACCCCAGTTATAACTTGTGCACCCATTCTACCAATATCTGCTTTTAGCGCATTAGCCAACTCTGGTTTTTCCTGAATTAGAGCTATTGTTCTTTCTACTGATTCGATTTGAATTATAGATACTACTGCGGCACCAACACATACTAGTATATGAGTTCTAAAACCAGCTGGTCTATTGGTAATCTGCCTTTCATAGCCTATTAATCCTCCAACTAGAATAGCTATAACTATCCTAATTATCACTTCATATTCTTCCATCTATCCACCCTTTTCCAATATATATATGTTTATATATATTTATATGATATTAAACTTAAAAGCTTCCTTCAATTTGAAAGAAGCTTTTTAAGTATTTATATTACATTATATTATATACGATTTTTTTTTTTTTTCAAGTAAAACCTTGAATATGTCTACAATTTCCAATGAATCTTGAATGTAACACCCTTTGTTTCATTATACGCTACTATACTTGCACCATTGATATCCAATAATCTTTTGACGATATACAACCCCAAACCGCTTTGTCCATTTTTACCTTTTTTAAACATTATAAATATATCATTTGTATCTTGAATATGCTCACCATCATTATAAAAGTAGAGGTCAATCCCATTTTTATTCTTTTCAAGAAATATATTAATTATTGAATCAGCATATCTAATTTGATTACTCAGCATATTTTCAACAATTATTTTCATCTGATCAAAATCAGCATTCATATAAGCATTATCCATTTTAATTTCTGTTTGGAAATTTTCAAGTTTCATACTCATGTTATTAATAACATCTTCGACTGCTTCTTTTAAATTTATCTTCTCTTTATTCTTTATCTCACTCTCAAAATAATCTAATCTTTGAATATACAATAAGTTATAAACCAGTTTTTGTAATCTGCAACATTCATCATCAATTATTTCTAATGAAGATTCTGGAGTTCCTTTTGGATACAAACCTTTTTTTAACGCATCAACATAACTCTGGATAATCATTATAGGGGTTTTTAATTCATGTGAAATGGAATGAAGTTTCAACTTCTGTTCTTCATCATATTTTAATAACTCTTTTCTCATCTCTTCAACTGTACTCGCCAAAAAACCTATTTCATCGTTTCTTTTAATAGTAATAGGAGAATCAAATTTCCTCTTTGAAATCTCTTTTACTGATTTACTTAGGTTAATTATTGGTCTAGTAAGATGTCTAGACAAGAAAAAGAATATAATCAGAATAGCTATAATTGTCAATAATAGACCAATACCCATTTGATTAAACAAGTTCTTCTCAAGAGAATCATCTAGGGGTTCCCACCTAAGCGCAACCCTGTATAATGTATTATTCATCTTAGTAATTTGAGGTCTATCAAAAAGCTTAGGTATTATATATAATTTATTTGAATAACCCAATTCGTATTTAGTAATAACATAAAATAATTTTCTTCCATTAACATCAATGTAATATCTTGTAGATTCTTCTTTCTGATTATTAATATTATCTTCTATATTCTTAATTATATCATCTGTCAATTCACTTGTAATCAAATTCGTCCTTCTATCTTCTTTCCTTGTCAATTGACCATTTACTCTTAACCAGAAAAGCTGTTCTATGCTCCTATTATCTTCACTGTCATTAATAAATTTATCAATCTCTGTAATTTTTTCATTATTATCTATATTATCTTCAAGGACTCTATAAATATCTTCATGGTAATAATTATTGAATGCTCCAACTAATAAAGAATAAGTGATTACAGCAAAAAAGATGATTACTCCCAAAAAGGCTAACATTAACTTTGAGTTAATTGAGTTAATTTTCAATTTCACACCACCTATAACCATAACCATAAATAGTCTCTATTCTAATATCTGGTAATTTTTTTCTTACTCTTCTAACAAGGTCATCAACTACTCTATCACTTCCGTAATAATCTTCTCCCCATACTTTATTGAGAAGCCAATTTCTGGACATAGCATTATTTTTATTATCAATGATAGTACATAAAAAATCAAATTCTCTTGAAGTCAGTTCAATAACCTTATCACCACGATAAACCATTCTTTTATTAAAATCTATTTTATATTTATTATTTATAAGAATATTATTATTTCCTTCTTGCTTGTAAACTCTTTTAAGGATTTTTCTTGTCCTGATAACAAGTTCCATTGGTAAAAAAGGCTTGGATATGTAATCATCACTGCCCATTTGTAATCCAGTTATTATATCTAAATCTGTATCTCTCGCGGATATAAAGATAACAGGAATATTTTCATTATGTTTTTTTATTCTTTTGATAAGCTCATACCCATCCAGATCAGGAAGCATTATATCAAGAATCCATAAATGCATATCTTCTTCTATACATTTTTCGGCTTCCAATCCACAAGTAAAGCTTTTCACATCGTATCCTTCATTTTTTAAGTAAAACACCAAAATATCATTTAGATTTTGTTCATCTTCTACTAAATATACTTTAAACATTATGAATTCTCCCTTTCATAATTTTTTCAAATTATTGAAAGGATGAATAATGATAAATTATTCATCCTTCATTTATATTATATATAAAAATTATTTTATATTAAAGGGAAATTTATAAACTTTTTACTTCTTGTGTTGATAAATCATTATTAAAAACATCTTTATCTATAGTGATTACTTTATTTTTTCTTGCTTTTTTACTAATTGTTTCACCATTTTCTACTTTTTCAATAATTTCTTGTATTCTTTCTTTAGCAGAGTTATATTGTTCTTCCGTAATTTCATCACTGTTTATTTTTTCTTCAAGTCCTGCTAATTTATCATTTAATTTTTCTAACATTTCTTCTTGGGATAAAGGTTCTCCATGTTTCATAAATCCTTTTCCTTTACCCATTTCTGGCATTTCACCATTCTCAACAGCTTCAATTGTTTTTGTGATCTTTTCTTTTATCTTCTCATATTCATCTTGTTCAATTTTACCATCACTTAATTTTGTTTCTAACCCTTCTAATTGCTCATTGAGCTTTTCTAACATTTCTTCTTTTGATAAAGCTTTTCCAGGTTTCATAAAGATTTTTTTGCCTATTTCCGGCATTTCGCCACTCTCAACAGCTTCAATTGTTTTTGTAAGCTTTTCTTTTATTTTGTCATATTCGTCTTGTTCAATCTTACCATCACTTAATTTTGTTTCTAGCTCTGCTAATTGCTCATTCAACTTTTCTAGCATTTCTTCTTTTGATAAATCTTTTCCATGTCCAAAAAAGTTTCCTTTTCCTATTTCTGGCATTTCATCATTTTCTATAGCTTCGATTATTTTTGTGTATTTTTCCTTAATTTGATTATATTTTTCTTCTTCAATATTTCCATCTTCATATTTCTGTTCTAATTGCACCAATGCTTCCTGTATCTTAGCTAAGTGTTCCTCTTTTGTTAATGGCTTAGCCTCTTTGTCGAATCTAACTTTCACCATCTTATCTCTATACTGTGTATTACCTTTTTCAACCTTTTGAGTAACTTCTACTGAAGAATTTACAACTTGATCTGTTTCACTTGCCATAGTCGGCACCATCAAATTTGCTGATAACATAACTCCTAATCCTAATGTCACTATTTTCTTAATCATATCTATGACCTCCTAATAATTATTTTTACCCCAAATTTATCGATCGAATGAATTTTAGGTTTATAGTTAAATTCTTTGTTTTAACTATGTGATTAGTATAGCCATAGAATGTGGAAGAATTATCATAAAAATATGTGAAATTATGTGAAACAGTTTTGTTAAAATAATTCGGCAGTACCAACTTGACCATATTTAATAATTAATTGTCCTACGATTTCTTTAACACCTTTTTCAACACATTCCAATATATCATTTTCTTCAGCAGTCTTACCTGTTCCAGAAATTACGCTATCATACATTGGATATAAATAAACTCTTTCATCAATCAATTCTGGTCTATCTTCTACTATTTTCTTAACTTGAGCAACTCTAGAATTTTCATCTATATTTTTATTATTTATAAAATACTCTCTTATATATCTTGTAATTGCTAATCTGATATCTGTTCCCACATTCACTTTTGCTATACCGTAAGGAACGACTTCAAGCACTTGCTCAATAGGAATACCATGTGCATTTTCTAGTTTCCCACCTAATTTATTAATTCCTTCTACTAAATACTTAGGAACCGTTGAAGAACCATGAGAAACTAAAGAACCTTTAATGTTTTTGAATTTCATGTTCTCATATGAAGCTATAGCAATTTCTTTACTGATTACAACATCTTTACCTTTTGCAGCTCCATGACTAGTTCCATAAGATATGGCTAAACAGTCGACTCCTGTTTTCTCAAAGAATTCACATACTTTATTGGGATCTGTATATAAAGAACCACTATGATTAGCATTATCTTCTCTACCTGCCAAAACACCAAGTTCTCCTTCAACTGTAACTCCTTTTTTATGCGCATAGTCCACAATTTCTTTTGTAAGAGCAATGTTCTCTTCAAATGGAAGATATGAACCATCAATCATTACTGATGTAAATCCCTCATCAATACAAGCCTTTACAAGTTCTTTATCATGACCATGATCCAAGTGTAAAACAACAGGTATATCTGTTTTTTTTGAAGCTTCTTTCACTTTTTCAGTAATAATCTTAATTCCTTCAATCTTTTCATCTAATGTCGCATTAAGAAAATCTTTTCTACCAGCTATAAATCCAGTAGCAAATTCAATTATCTGTAATATAACAGGTGATCTAAATGTTTCGTGAATTTCTATTGCTGCGTCCACCTCGTTAGTTGTATGTACATTAAATGCTCCATACGCAAATTTCCCTTCTAAAGCTTTATCAAGTAATAATTTCATAGGTACTAATGACATTATTTCTTCCTCCTTATATTATCTGAGCACTCTCGGAAACTCTAT